>CAYGTD010000581.1:0-1508 GCA_964352725.1 uncultured Roseivirgaceae bacterium | reverse complement strand
ACCAAATTTTCAAATCAATAGTGCTCTTCCTCCTCCGCAAAATCCGTCGAAAGCTCATGCATAAAAATAAATTCACTACCTATCTGTTGTATGCCATTGGAGAAATCGTACTGGTGGTGATAGGTATATTGATCGCAGTGAGCCTTAATAACTGGAATCAGAATCAAAAAGACATTGTAGCTGAGAAATTCCTGCTTCAGGAAGTTCTGAGCGCCATCGAGGCGGATTCTATAAGTATGCAAAAGACTCTAAGCCAGACGCAAAGAACCTATGAAGTTCACAGAAAGCTCTTTGAAATAAGTCAAGGCAATTCAATGGACAATGAGGTGAAAGATATTTATCTCATCAGAAGATCACTTCCATACAACACAGTCACAAACAGAAATTATCCAAATCTGGCAGCAGATGTGCTTGATGACTCCCTGAAGCTTTTGATTCAAAATTATTACCAAGGACTTGGCAGCTGGGATTTTATAGTCAACAACTACAACGAATTCATTGAAGATGAAATTCGAACCATGTTGCGTGATCAAGAACTAATGAATTACGGGTTCTTCTATGGTAAAAAAAGAGTCATCACATTGGATGAAAATATCAATCACATGATCAATCAGGAAAGGCTACTTGCAAAACTCGGGGAACCTGCTATCCAGCAGTTGCTCAATGAAGCCACACTAAAAGCCTTAAGCTTCCCCCCTTTTTGGGATAACCTCAACATTAGTCAGAAACAATTCAAAGCTAAGATTCGAGAAATACTAGAACAAGAATAATACAGAGTGCCTCACTGTTTTGCGCTGAAACCACAGAATAGCTATCTTCAAAATCTAAATAAAGACCTGTTTAACCCCTACTACTCATAAAACATGCTCTTCCTCCTCCGAAAAATTCGCAGAAAACTTATGGAAAGAAACAAGTTTACCACTTACATACTCTATGCTATAGGAGAAATTGTGTTGGTAGTCATAGGGATTCTGATTGCTGTAAGCATCAATAATTGGAATTCTCAGTTAAAAATCCAGATGGAAACACGAGCCATTCTGGAAAAACTCACCAAAGACCTAGAAAGCGACCGAAAGCAATACCTCGAGAATATTGAATTATATAAGGAATACCAGGATACGCTCGTTATGCAGCGCGATATTATATACAGAAATAACCTCTCTAATGAAGAAATAAAGCGAGTGATGAATTACAATGGGGCCTGGTATAGGAGGCTCAGCCCACGAAAACCCACCTACGATGAAATGATTAACTCTGGCAAAATCTACTACTTATCAAACGATTCCTTAACCAATAATCTAGCCGCATATTATCAATTGGTGGATCAAAGTATCTATAGTCAGCGAGAATCCCGGAAGGAATTCAGGGCCGTGTTTTTTGGGGCAGATTTTACGGATTTCTGGTTTTGGAAAGATGACTCAAACCCATTCCCCGGAGCAAAGAACTTTTTTAGGAATCAGGACACTGAAGCATACAGAAAGCTAAAACAGTGCGCCGGCTGGAGCAAT
>CAYGTD010000580.1:0-1516 GCA_964352725.1 uncultured Roseivirgaceae bacterium | reverse complement strand
TGCGCCCCCTGCAATGGATCGCCATCAGCATTGCCAGTGCCGGCATCCTGTTTCAGTTGTACTACCATGGGTCGGTGCCATTGCTGGCGCTCGGGCTTGCGTTCAGCTTCGGTTTTTACGGACTCATCAAGAAGAACATGAACCTGCCTGCCGTCACAGGTCTGGGCCTTGAAACCCTTATTATCTCGCCGGTAGCAGTGATTGGACTTATCTGGTTTATGCAAACGCAGAATCATGCGTTTCTGGAAGTGGATATTGAAACTGACGTGCTGCTGATTCTTGGCGGATTTGTCACGTCCTTCCCGCTGCTCTGCTTCGCCGCTGCCGTCACGCGCCTGCCGCTGACCACGGCAGGCATGTTCCAGTACATCGCGCCCTCCATCTCATTGGTCATCGGTGTGCTGATGTACGGCGAACCTTTTGGCATTGATCGCTGGATTACGTTTACGTGCATCTGGATTGCACTGGTGATTTTTACGTCCGAAGGGTTGTACCAGCATCGGCGGGTGATGGCGCGGGTGTAGCAACGGACAGCAGCAACCGTGCTTGCGAACGCGGGCGCGGTTATCATAACCAGCTTACCCAGTCAGTAGATTTGCCATGCGATATTCTTATCCTCGATTCCACGTGCTACTGGTTTGCCTGTCTGTCGTGCTCGCCTGCTCATCGGTAAGCAGCCTGGCGGAACCGGAACTGCACGATTTGAGCAGTGGCCTGAACAATCGGGACATAACTTTTTCCGCAGACGGTAACCTGATACTTACCACCATCATGTCACCGAAAAACCTGTTTGCCGTGATTGCGATGTCTCGGCGCGAGGCAGGCGGATGGAGCGACCTGGAAGTTGCGCCCTTCTCCGGCGAATATCAGGACATTGAGGCCATGTTCAGTCCGGATGGCACCATGGTGTACTTTGCTTCAAAGAGACCAAAGCCTGGTCGCGAGGGTGATGACTGGGATCTGTGGCGGGTTGCTTATGATGGGAAGAGTTTTGGCGAGCCTGAGCATCTTGGTGATGCCGTTAACAGCAGGGGCAATGAGTTCTACCCCTCCGTTGCCAGTAACGGCAATCTCTATTTCACGGCAACGCGTGAGGATGGTGTTGGCAGTGAGGATATTTTCCTGGCGACGTTAGATGGCGACGGCAGCTACAGCAACGTAACAGTGCTCGGTGATGGTGTTAATACCACGACCAATGAATTCAACGCGTTTGTTGCCCCGGATGAAAGCTACCTGGTGTTTGGCTCACAACGTCGTCCTGATGAAATTGGTGGTGGCGACCTTTACATCAGCTGGCGTGAAGACGACCAGTTTGGTCCCGCACAGCTGCTACCCGGTGCTGGCATCAACACCAGCCGACTGGACTACTGCCCTTACGTATTTAAGGATCGCTTCTATTTCACCAGTGAACGGGCAACCGACATACCGGTAGGCAAAAAGAATATCGATACCATCAAAGCGATGTTCACCGAGCAGGGCAACGGGTTGGGAGACATTTACTCTTTACCCGTTGAGG
>CAYGTD010000579.1:0-1517 GCA_964352725.1 uncultured Roseivirgaceae bacterium | reverse complement strand
ATCCGCACCCTGGATAACATTTTTGTGATTGTGCCAAACTCAGCCATTACTGGTCAGCCAGTGACCTATTACTCTGCAGAGGGAATGGTGCGCATTTCAGCACTAGTAGCTATTGCGTATGAAGAGTCAATCGATAAGGCACGAGAGGTATTGCTCAAGGCTGCTGCCAGTATTGAGGGTGTGCGAAGCGAGCCAGCACCAGCCGTTGTAGTAGATAAATTAGATGATTCAAGCGTAAATCTGCTCGTGCGATTGTGGGTGGATGATGCGGGAAGTGATCCCTTCTACAGGTTTACTCTTACAGAAGTATGTAAAAAAGCTTTGGATGAAGCAGGTATCACTATTCCATTCCCGCAGCGTGATGTGCACACAAAAGAGTAAATTTGTTATAATTGTACACATGATTACAAAAGAATTCTTTGCTATCACCGTGGCATTTATTGGCATGCTCGGGTTTGCTCTGGGGGTGCTTTGGTCTCAGCAAAGTGCTGGTCACGGGGCAGACGATGCGCTTGCAGACTCAGAACCTGTGATTGCTCAATCAGGTGATTTTACACTGACCGCAGAATACGTAGGAGATGAGACCTGGGAATACGAAGTAACAGGAAGCTTTGATAATCAATGTCCAAAATTTGATATTTCAACTGAAATCATCGATTCCAATCCAGTAGCCGCGAAAGTAAGAATGGTGGTGTACAAGCCAGCAGATGATGTGTTGTGCGCCCAGGCCATCAAACCAGTGGCTGAAAAGGGCAAGTTTACTGCTACTTCAGATAGCGATATTGAGTTTACCGTTCAAGAATCAGAGTCTCGGCCAACGGTAACTGGTTTGCCTGCGCTTGAAGGATAATTATATGAAAGAAACAGTCATCAAATTTTTACAATATTATTTAGTCGGATTGCTCCTTTTGGCTTTTCTAGCTTCTAATCTTTTTATTCTACCTACGTTCCTCACTCTAGATTGGAGTAATATTCAATCATTTGTTGAAGTGGTGCGACTAATATTGCTCTGGGTGATTACACTCGAGTTGATTCGGCTGATTCTGGAGTATAAGTCAGAGATTGTTATTGAGCTCCTTATTTTTGTGGTGGCGCGAAAAGTCTTGCTCTTAGAACATGACTTCATGTCATTGTTTGTCGGGGTTGCATGCATCATTTTCTTGCTTGCTCTGCGATTTTGGATTCTAGAGAAACGCCAAACTATCGCCGAAAACGAGCAAAAATTCCTTCAATAGAAAAATCCCCAATAGGGGATTTTCATTTGGTGCGGGTTATTCAACGATGTTCAAAATTTTCTTAATAACCAAACTCAGAATAAGTGACTTCGTCTCTATAGTTTTCAATGGCTATCTTTACGTAGTCAATTATGTTTTCAGGTAGTTCGCTTAATTTAAACCAACTCAAGTCATCACATTTGTGCGGTTCTATGTTTTGAATCTCTCCAGAATATGACTTTGCTGTCATGAAAAAATCAATTCTTTCATTTTCACGTTCCTTTTTGCGGGTTCCTTGTTCAG
>CAYGTD010000578.1:0-1522 GCA_964352725.1 uncultured Roseivirgaceae bacterium | reverse complement strand
TGAGGGCGAGTTGCTTTCTATTGAATTTAAATTTTTTTATTTGATTGAATCAAAAAGCGAGTTGAAAGGAAATTGGGTAGCTCAAAGAAACAGAAATGCCTTTGGAGTGATGAAATACACCAAAGTGACAAGCCCTTGAGCAGATCAACGCATTACATTCTACTATTTCTTATCAGTACCCTTTCCTTCGCCCAACACGAAGGATCATTGAGAAATTCATTTTCACAGATTCAAAAATTCATGCATGCGAGGGATATAGATTCCATGGCAATTTTGGGTAAAAATCTCATTCAATCAAGTCTTATTTCTGATGACTCTGCTACGTTACTAAATACTTATCAGCAACTAGGTAGTTCCTATTTTTTCGTAAATGAATTTGACAGTTCTGAGAAATATCATCTCTTGGCTGCCGCAGGACTCGAAAGTCAAGAAAATCTAAAACAAGCGGCACTAACATTAAAGCAACTTGGTATCAATTACCAGAGTAATCTTCAATTTGAAAAATCATTAAATACCAATATTAAAGCGCTAGACATGTTTATGGAAATTGGGGATTCTATTGACATGTCTATGATATGTATGCAACTATCATCGCTAAACAGAGTTCAAGGGAATTTTGGACTTTCACTTGAATATGCAAATAAGGGGCTAAAAATAGCAAGGCAAATAGATGATAAGCCTACGATCGGTCTATCACTTATTCAGCTAGGGATGTACTATTTGTCTATTGATAGTTATGATAGTGCATTAAAATTCGGAAACCAATCCTATAATGTATTCAATGAAAATAGAATTGGTTTTGGAAAAATTGATGCGAGACAAGTGATCGTTGAATCACTAATTGGTCTACACCAATATGAGAACGCTGAAAGAGAAGCAATCGAATACTTCAAAATGGCCAAAAATTCTGGAAATATTAGCTCCCAATCAGATGCTCGATTTCTTCTTGGAAAAATTTACCTAATTCGAGGAAAGCATAATGAAGCCGTTGAGCAACTAAACGAGGCGATCCGGTATGCACTTAGAATGAATTATACCAAGAAAATTATGGAAACATCTCTTTTGCTCTCTAAAGCTCACAATGAGTTGGGGTCACCAGAAGACGCATTAAGTCATCTAAATAAATATGTAAACTTGAGAGATTCGACATATTCAATTGAAAAATCTAAAGAAATTGAAAAGTTACAAGCACAATACTCATTGAAAGGGAAGCAACGAGAAATAGAGCAACTTCAAACAGTTTCTGAATTGAAAGACTTAAAAATACAGCAAGCACGCGACCGACTTATTTTAATTGCACTTGTTTCCCTCGCAACATTTATCATTATTTTCCTCATCTATAACAGGAAACTTTTTAAGCAAAAACTAAAGTTTGTTGAGGAGCAAGAACGATTGCAAAAAAATAGATTTAAAGCAGTCATTGATGCGGAAGAGAAAGAGCGAAAAAGAATTGCTCAGGAATTGCATGATGGGCTTGGTCAAATTCTTTCCACTGCCCGATTAAGCATTTCGTCACTTGATG
>CAYGTD010000577.1:0-1526 GCA_964352725.1 uncultured Roseivirgaceae bacterium | reverse complement strand
AGTTTATCGAAGACTACAAACCATCACTCAGCCCACACCCTTCGACGAGCTCAGTGTGACACTTGCAAGTGTAAGTAATGCTCTCAGTTGTCAGTCTGAGCCTGTCGAAGACGACATTCCTTTTCTCTCATATGCTATGCTGAGTTTGGGAAGTTTATCCCATTCTCTCCTGATTAAGGCTTCTTTCTTTTCTCTTCTCCAACCCTTTACTTGTTTTTCAAAGGTGATGGCTTGATTAATGTCTCGAAAATGTTCTTCGAAAACGAGTTTGACTGGCCTTCGTGAATAAGTGTATGCTTTTCTGTTTTTACCTTCTTGGTGTTGGACTAGTCTGGATTCAATATCATTGGTTACACCAACATAGTAGCTACCATCCGAGCATTTTAAGATGTATACGGTATATATCATCTACTCAAAAATAAATGGTTTTATCTACTTCTATTTTTTGGTGGCACGCTTCTAACGATTCATTAAATTGTTAGTCAGAGTTTATCGAAGACTACAAACCATCACTCAGCAAGTAGTTCTCTCCACTGTCAGTCTGAGCCTGTCGAAGACGACATTGTTGTAATCAAGCTTTTTCCAACGCTTCACCACACCCTACGACGAGCTTAGGGTGACACGCCCAAGTGTAAGTAGTGCTCTCCACTGTCAGTCTGAGTTTATCGAAGACGGCATTAAAGAAATGTCATCGCTTAACCCTCACCCTTCGTCAGGCTCAGGGTGACACGCATACAAGCTAAATCACTTCTCCATCGTCATCAAAGCACTCATCAATTTGATTCCATACCAAAGATTTCCAATGCGCATGTTTTCATCAGCTGCATGCTGATTGTTATCATGGTTAGCAATTGGAAGGATGATCGCCGGCTTTTTCAGCTCATCCGTGAATAGGTATAGTGGGAGGGAGCCACCCAGAGTAGGCATTAAAATCAAATCATCACCGGCTACATCTTTGGTTCTGGCTACCACATCGCGCACAATCGGAAGATCCATGGATGTTCTGGCCGCAGGATATCCATCTGAGCGTGTCACTTTAGCAATTTTTGGATATTTCATTCTGGTTTCCTGATCAGGATCTTCCCGGACGACATAGAAACCTTGCTTTCGGATGTGTGCTTCCACCAGGTCTTTTTGTTTTTCAGGATCGCATCCCTTAACCAAACGCATACCTATAGCTGCAGTGGCAGTAGCTGGAACTACATTACGAGCAAGCTTACCGGTATTTCCACTGCTAAGTCCTTTGATGGTTAGAGACGCACGCAACAAACGCTCATGGTAAGATTCTGTTCCTTCCGGATCATTGATACCCAATTCCTGTTTAAGGTCTTCATCGATCAAAGGAATGTTAGCTAAAGCTTCTTTTTCCAATTCACTAAGCGGCTCTACATCATCATAAAATCCATTAATAATCACATTGCCTTCTTCATCTTTCATACTCGCAATGAGTTCAGAAAGCAGCTGACCTGGCACGGGAGCCCAGTTTCCGTAATGTCCGCTATGAAGGGGTCTCTTGGGTCCATAGG
>CAYGTD010000576.1:0-1529 GCA_964352725.1 uncultured Roseivirgaceae bacterium | reverse complement strand
GTGGCTATGTGCGAGACGAGAGGTTAGTGCTTTCTAATCCCCACTCATCATAGCTAGGCGTTATCTCTCATGACTGCATGAAAAAATTAACTTTGACCATATTAATTCTTCTGATTTCACTGGCAGCCAGAAGTTCAGATCCATATTCACCAAGAAAGCTATATGAATTAGCGATCAAGGCTGACAAGATTGTCTACGGAACTATTCAGAGCATTGGATTTCAACGAGTAACTCTTAAAATAGAAGGTAGCATAACAGGTGAAACAGATTCAGTAACATTTAATAAGGTTACTCATCGGTGGACAGATTACAAGGTTGGACAAAGAGTTTTATTATTTCTAGAGTATTGGGATCGACAGCTTGAAGTAATGAGCAGTGAACATGAGGGTGAATTTCCAATAGTTGAGAATTCTATTTACTTGAATTTCAGCACTATACCATCCTATTTAACTAAGTCCGATGCGGAAGACTTAATTAAATCTCAAATTGAAAATTTTGAAGTCTATGGGGCTAATTATCCAAGCATGAAAATGAGTTTTACAGAACTTATTCAGACGGTTGAACATCTACGTAACTGCTACAACTTTGAATACGGACAATACACATCAATCGTGAAACCTCAGATCAACTGTCCAACTGAGTCTTTTGGAAGGTCATCTGAACTTCTAATGAATTGGGTTCTTGAAGCTTGGAATGAAAAAGACGAGAGATAACAGGCGCTGATCGATTATATGCCAAAGTGCTTTCTGGCTGGTCTCAATGGGAACATCACCGTGAACCTTCCGCTGAGGAAAGTTCGGTGCTTTCTACCGAGTGCAGTTTGCAGGATTTTTCATCTTTTGGAGCGCAGTGCTAATCTGATACTTTGGAAGCACCGGCATATTCACTACTTTAGTACGCTTAAGTCAGTTATGGGCATACAACCGATAGCTGGTTAGCGTGAATTCTTTACTGCAAAAATGAAATGGATGATCATATATCTAATCAGCTGTCTTGCCTTCATCGGATGCAGTAACCCGAACTCTAAGGAGACCAACAACTGCATTCAAACCTTACAAAGCCAATTTCAAAATGATCTGTATGGTCAAACAACAGCTCAATTAAATAAGTGGCAAGAATTACGATTTTTTAGAAATTCATCAATTGAAAGCCAAGAACTAGACTCAACATTCTTTTTCAACAATAAAAACAAAAATGAATTTTTCGTTGGCGTTATACAATTAGGAACGGCTAACGAAAAATTTGATGCAGCCCGGATAATCAGAGGCACTTCATGTAATGGTCTCACCCAATTCGAAGTAGGAATGCAAATATTATTCAGGAAATCAGAATCCGAACTCTCAAGAATAAGTAATATCAAAGAAAAGTATTATCAATACGTATTAAGACAAGGTGTCCCTAATTCAGAATGTGATATTGATCATGAATATTGGTTTGCCTCAAATACCGGTCAACCGAAATGTGAAACATCACGCTAACATTGGATAGAGACGAATGGCCTAAAGTGCTACTAGCCGGCTTCTCTGCAA
>CAYGTD010000575.1:0-1530 GCA_964352725.1 uncultured Roseivirgaceae bacterium | reverse complement strand
ATTACATTAAGACATCCTGTGGTGGTAACGAAAATATCACCTTCAACAGAAGCTTCCTCCATGGTTTTTACTTCAAATCCTTCCATGGCAGCTTGAAGCGCACAAATGGGATCAATCTCAGTAACCACAACTCGACCAGCAAGTCCTTTGAAGGCTTGAGCACAACCTTTCCCAACATCTCCATATCCAGCAACCACACAAACTTTTCCAGCAATCATCACATCAGTTGCACGCTTAATCCCGTCAATTAAACTTTCACGACATCCATAAAGGTTATCAAACTTAGATTTAGTAACTGAATCATTAACATTTATAGCAGGAACCTTTAATTGACCTTTTTTGACCATTTCATAAAGACGATGAACACCTGTAGTGGTTTCTTCTGAAAGACCACGAACATCTTTGAGGAGTTCAGGATATTTTTGATGCATGATAAGAGTTAAATCGCCACCATCATCCAGGATTAAATTAGGGCCTTTTCCGTCGGGCCATTTTATGGTTTGCTCAATACACCAGTCATATTCTTCGTCGGTTTCACCTTTCCAAGCAAACACAGGAATTCCTACTTGGGCCATTGCCGCAGCAGCATGGTCTTGCGTGGAGAAAATATTACAAGAAGACCATCTAACTTCAGCTCCCAATTCAATTAAGGTTTCCATTAATACAGCAGTTTGAATTGTCATATGAAGGCAGCCAGCAATACGGGCACCTTTCAAGGGCTTTGCGCTACCAAATTCTTCTCTTAAGGACATCAATCCTGGCATTTCAGCTTCAGCTATTTTTATCTCTTTTCTTCCCCAATCTGCGAGAGTGACATCCGCGACCTTAAAATCGTTGCCTGAGATTGTTTCAGGGTTTCCTTTTTCCATCTTCATTTATCCTCCAAAACTTACCCCCATCACCGCGTTGGCTTAAAAGACAGGAATATATGTAAATATTACGAAATGAACTATAGCACCGCTTTTTACCCGATTCAATTGAGACCAGAGTTTATCTACATGAAATTCCTATATTTTTACTCGACACTAGACAACATTTAACTATATAGGGGGTTATGGCCGGTTACACAATTTTAACAGAACAAGAACTGAAAGAAACCTTACATGACTATGGTTTTAAAGAACCATTATATGTAACTCCCATGCATCATGGAATTTCAAATTCAAACTATAGTTTTCACACTGAAACCAATCAAAAATTCATTTTTAAAATATCAAATGATAAAGATCTTACCGATTTAGAGCGAGAAATTGAGATTCTTCACGAGCTAAAAAAACACCAATTGCCTTACATTGTTTTGCCTCTTAAATCTTTAAATGGAAGTGAGATTTGCATAAAGTCAGATCGTTTGTGCTTAGTTTTTCCATTTGTCGATGGATCAACACCAGAAATAACTTCAAGCTCCATGGAAGAATTGGGAAAAGCCCTGGCAAATCTTCATTCTTCCTGTAAGGGAAATTATCCCTATCTAAGAAGTTATTCAGATACGGGCTATTCTTATTCTAAAATTAAAGAATATTCTTTGAAAAC
>CAYGTD010000574.1:0-1537 GCA_964352725.1 uncultured Roseivirgaceae bacterium | reverse complement strand
CTATTATATATTTTGTTGCTGATTTCATTTTGATACAGCATAATTGTTACCGTCACTTTCCTGTGAGAAATTGCCATCACTCACCCAGAAGTCTCCATAAACTGATGAATAGCAGATTAAAATAGAAAAGCCACCACTCTCGTCATTTTGAAGAAACTGAGACAAATCTTCGTTTCTTGTTGAAAATATAGACAAGTCCTCACCTGCCATAATGACCATTCCCGGATAAACAGATGCATATGTGTATGCTGCTTTCATGTCATTTGGCGCAAATGCTATTAAGTCTTGAATGGCAAAAAAAAGTTGGTCGCCCCAAAAGAACTTTACATCCTCAATAATCGCTGGGCCAATCCCTTTATTTGTAATTGAAATTTCATATCTATCAGGACCCCAAGAGGGCCCAACACTAATAAAAGGCCAAACAGACATCTTGATTTGTTTCTGCATCAAATTCGCTTGATACAGATATACAAGAAGAGTTGAGGAACTAATTAATATGGCTAGGACGGAGAGTAATATCCCTATCTTGATTTTTTTCATGATTGATAAGAAATGCTTAACAATCTAAGGTTGCATTATTATCTCATCCAAAAAGAATTGATAACCTGACAAAATTTGTTGACGAAATCACATTTAGATGGCTGTCTAATATTTAAGCAGATTTACTTAAAGTGTGGTTTACGCTTAAATCAGGAATCCTCTCAGCAGCTTCTTTCCGTCTTTGGTCAATCACTTTTGCATAAATCTGTGTGGTCTTCACTGTTTTGTGATTAAGCATCTTGGAAACAGTGTAGATATCTGTACCTAGTGAGAGCTGTAAGGTTGCGTATGTATGGCGGAAACAATGGAAGGTTATCTTCTTTGTGATGCCGGCACGCATTACCCATTCAGATAGCTTTTGATTTGTCCAGGCTGAATACTTCAACCCTTCAAATATCTTTTGATTTGGAGCTTTAGGATAGCCAAGTATGGTAACTGCTTGCTCTGGAATATTATGCGTTTGTGGCCGCTCTGTCTTTTCGTGAATGAAACGTAGGAAGTAGCCATTGATTTCAGAGTATTGGATCTCCTTCCAGGTTAGGTTGATGAGATCACTCCAGCGTAAGCCAGTGAGGGCTGAGAAGATGGCTGCTTTCTTTAGCTCTGGTGATTCACATTCAGTATTGTAAAGGGCTTTAAGCTCTTCCAGGGTAAGGAACTCCCTAACCGTTTCTTTCTGTTTGATCCGATCAACTTTAAGCATATAATTTTCTTCAAGATGTCCTTTCTTGAAGGCCTCCTCGATAGCTACTGAGAATTTACTGAAGTAGGAAGATTGACTGTTTTGTGAGAGTTTCTTGGTCGTACTTTTTAGTGAATGAGTAGTTTTAAGATATTCCTTAAAATCCTCACAGAACTGTAGGTTAATATCTGCAGTAGTACATTGGCCATGAGTGAACCTAACCAGATACTTGTAAGCACTCATCCAGTTGGCATGGTTTCCGTCACTGTCCCATTTGGAGTTGGCTAATTTCTTAAAGAAGTGGAGGAAATCAAT
>CAYGTD010000573.1:0-1537 GCA_964352725.1 uncultured Roseivirgaceae bacterium | reverse complement strand
TTGTAATTCAGCCTGGAGCTAAAGAAGAGGATGGTATTGCCCGACTTGATTTCTTAACAGAAGAAGAATATCTAGATATCTTAGATAAATTACCAAGAGAGAATCAATTATTGGATGACGATGATCCTAACAAATTCATTGCAAAAATGGGTGCTGAAGCATTGGAAATGCTTTTGGCAAGAACTAAGTTAGATGATCTTTCTTTTGAATTGAGACATCAGGCAGCTACTGATACCTCCCAGCAAAGAAAAGCAGAGGCACTTAAGAGATTAAGAGTAGTTGAGGCGTTCAGAGATGCGAAAACTCGTATTGAGAATAAGCCTGAATGGATGATTATTAAAATGGTTCCAGTAATTCCTCCAGAATTACGTCCATTAGTGCCATTGGATGGAGGTCGATTTGCGACTTCTGATTTGAATGACCTTTATAGAAGAGTAATAATCAGAAATAACCGTCTTAAAAGATTGGTTGATATCAAAGCTCCGGAAGTAATTCTTCGAAATGAGAAGAGAATGCTTCAGGAAGCAGTGGATTCATTGTTTGATAACTCTAGAAAAGTTAATGCAGTAAGATCTGATGGAAACAGAGCATTGAAATCTTTGAGTGATATGCTTAAAGGTAAGCAAGGTCGATTCCGTCAAAACTTATTAGGTAAAAGGGTTGATTATTCTGGTCGATCTGTAATCGTAGTAGGACCTGAATTGAAAATGCATGAGTGTGGTCTTCCTAAGAATATGGCTGCTGAGCTTTTCAAGCCTTTCGTTATTAGAAAATTGATTGAACGTGGAATCGTGAAAACGGTAAAATCCGCGAAGAAAATAGTTGATAGAAAGGATCCTGTTGTTTGGGATATCTTGGAAAATGTATTGAAAGGACATCCTGTACTATTGAACAGGGCACCTACGCTTCACAGGTTAGGTATTCAAGCTTTCCAACCAAAACTGATTGAAGGAAAAGCAATCCAACTTCACCCATTAGCATGTACAGCCTTCAACGCCGATTTCGATGGTGATCAGATGGCTGTTCACGTACCACTAGGGCATGAGGCAATTTTGGAAGCTTCTTTATTGATGCTTTCCTCTCACAATATCTTGAACCCAGCGAATGGAGCACCAATTGCGGTACCTTCTCAGGACATGGTATTAGGACTTTACTACATTACTAAGGGAAGAAGAAGTACTGATAAAGAAAAAGTATTAGGGGAAGGTAAAATCTTCTATAACCATGAAGAAGTAATCATAGCTCTGAATGAGAGACAAGTTTCTCAGCATGCTCATATAAAATTAAGAACTCAGGTTAGAAATGAGAAAGAGGAGCTAGAAACAAAAATTATAGAAACTGTTGCTGGACGAGTGCTCTTTAATGAATGCGTTCCAGAGGCAGTTGGGTATGTAGATGAGTTATTGACGAAGAAGAAACTTCAGAAGATTATCGCTTTAGTTTTCAAAATTTCTGGAATGTCAAGAACAGCTCATTTCTTGGATGATATTAAATCTCTTGGATTTAAGATGGCCTATAAAGGTGGTCTTTCTATGGG
>CAYGTD010000572.1:0-1538 GCA_964352725.1 uncultured Roseivirgaceae bacterium | reverse complement strand
CTTCACCGTCCATAACGAACGTCTGGGTCAGGACGCCGGGGATGAAATGTTGCGCATTCTCTCCACCAGGCTCAAGGAAGGTGTCCGGGACGGTGACTTTGTAGCAAGACTGCATGGTGATCAGTTTGCAGTTATGCTCGTTGATCTTGACCATGTTGAGAACGCAGCGGTTGTGGCTGACAAGCTGATTAACATTTGTGCTGCACCGATGAGAATAAACAACGAGGAACAGGCCACCTCCGTGAGCATTGGCATCGCGGTCATGAATGAAGAACGCGGTGATGCAGACGAGCTAATCAGTGCCGGCAATTCCGCAGTGGAATTGGCAAAAAGCGAAGGCAGAAAGACCTATCGATTCCATCAGCCTGACATTCAGTCGAAAGCGGAAGAGAAAAAGCGAATCCAGATAATGCTGCGCGGTGCCATTGAGCATGAAGAGTTCCAGCTGATGTACCAGCCAATCATCTCCATCAAGGACGAGAGCATTCACTCGGCGGAAGCACTGATCCGCTGGTTTCCAAAAGACGCCGACCCTATCAGGCCAGATATTTTTATTCCCATCTCAGAGGAGTCCGGCCAGATTAACCAAATTGGTTCGTGGGTGCTGTCGTCAGTATGCCAGCAGATTCGCTCCTGGAAAGAAAACCTGGGTGCAAACCCCTCTATCGCCATCAACATCTCGTCGCGCCAGCTTCGCGACAGTGTGTTCCGGGAACAGTTTGAGAACAGCCTGACGGAGTACTCGATTCCGATTGAAGACGTCGAACTGGAACTGACAGAAACCGGTGTTATGGAAGATCCAGAAAAGTGCCTGGAGGAACTGGGTTTTCTGCACAAGCTTGGCGTTTCTATTTCGATTGACGACTTTGGTACGGGCTATTCTTCACTCGACTACCTGCGCCGTCTGCCCCTGGATATCCTGAAAATTGACCAGAGCTTTACCCGTGGTATTGGCGTGTCTGAAAATGACGAGGAAATTGTTCGCGTGATGATCCGAATGGCACACGCGATGGGGCTGAAAGTGATTTGCGAGGGTGTGGAGACGCGCGAGCAGCTCAGCTTCCTTCGCGCCCAGGACTGCGATCTTGTCCAGGGCTACTACTTCAGCAAACCCCGATCTGTCATGGATATGACGCAACTGTATCGCGGCGAACTGGACGGCTCCATCCAGATCATGGAAGGCGCCGCCAGCTATTAGTTCCGCAGCGTTTTCAGCCTGGTTCAGCACCGGCTATGACGCGGTATTCGCATACAGGTGCGGCCTCGCAATCCCCAGCGTCAAAACATACAATATTGCGGCAAATCCAAGACTGAAATCTTTTAAGAGGAAGTGATCATGGCAGACGCCTACATAATTGATGCAGCCCGCACACCCCGCGGTATCGGCAAAGCGGGAAAGGGTGCACTCGCAGAATTCCACCCGGGCCGACTGCTGGCCAAGGTATTCGAAGAGATTGGTAACCGAAACGACCTGAAGACGGAAGACATTGATGATGTGGTCGTGGCCTGCTCTTCACAGATTGGCAAACAGGGCTACT
>CAYGTD010000571.1:0-1547 GCA_964352725.1 uncultured Roseivirgaceae bacterium | reverse complement strand
TTGCCGATCTGGTTAATAAAGGCCCAATGGGTCGTTACACTTTGGAACTTAACTATGGAGAAATTAATGGGAAATCCTTTGAAAATAATAAAGTGGTGAATTTCAGAGGAACAGGAGGTCCAGCCAATTCCTTCAAATCGTTAATTGTACCTGGACTTGGTGTTAAGTCTGTTACAGGGGGTCAACAAAATGGCCTGAAAAGGACACTTTTTACTTATACGCTGTTAGGAGCAGGGATAGGTTGCAAAATTTACTCCAACATTCAATATGAAAATTACAGGAATGCCACCGAACAGACGAAAATTGATGAGTTCTATGAAGAAGCCAATAATTATAATTATGCTTTTTATGGATTTACAGCTATTGCTGGGGCGATATGGGTATATGATATCGTCTGGGTGGCTTCAAAAGGGTTTGATAATCAAGCCAAAGCAAGAAGATATAAACAAAGCATATCTTTCGGATTACAACCAAATCCTCAATCAACCTCATTTGCAATAAACTACCGATTTTGATGATGAATAAGTCTATAATAAATATTTTGATTGCTATTTTCCTGTCATCATGCGAAGGTTTTTTAGCCTTACCTCGAGATAACCCGAATGATGTGTTTAACGATGAAGTATATCAGGATGGAATATCATTAAGAATTGAATCTTTCGAGATTGTGGAGGATGATAACTTAGATGATGTAGCAAATAAGAATGAAACTGTTTACTGCAGAATCACTGTCAAGAACTACGGTGATAAAACAGCAAATAAGGTTAGAGGCAGCATATCAACCACTAGTGAGCTAATTAATAATCTTTCTCCAAATGAGGACATACCATTTAACAGTGGTGAACAAAATAATGATGCCATTGGTAGAAATTCAAAGTTTGGATTCGTAGGTAGAACACCATACAACGAAGCATCCTATTCTTTTAGTTTTAGTGTTTCTTCTGAGCTTGATAAGGCTACCGAAATAGATTTCGATTTGGATTTATCAGATGATGCTAGTCATAACTGGAATGAAACTATCACAATATCTGCAAGACCTTCAGATGCCAACATTGAGTTTTCAAAGTTTGTTGTGCAACAGGACAACAATGAGGACGGCTATGTGAATATTGGTGAGCAAGTTCATATATTGGTTTACCTTAAGAATAATGGAACCTCTCCAGCTGAAAACGTAGAGGCCACAATCACTACGACAAGTGAATTCATAACCGAAATATACCCGGACTTTGAACTATTATACAACTCTGCAACAGATCGCTTAACCCATATGGCTCCCGGAGATGAACGATATTCTCGTGCAGGAACATTACCCGGTAGTAAAATCTACAATTTAATTTTTCAGGTCGCACCAGAAACACCAGAAAATACAGAGGTTCCATTTCAACTAGACATTACTGACGAGCAGGGAAACATGTGGGAAGATGAATTTGTTGTCAATATTTTGAAAACTGCCGCTGAAATTAGGTTTAGTAGAGTCTTGGTTGTTGGTGATGACAATGATGATGGCAAGGTGAACCCAGGCGAAAAAGCATATTTGAGAATATATG
>CAYGTD010000570.1:0-1548 GCA_964352725.1 uncultured Roseivirgaceae bacterium | reverse complement strand
TTCTAGAAGTGCCTTTCTTTTTTCTGCGTATTGCTCAACCATTCTTTCACGTTTCCTCTCGCGAGCTTTCATTGATTCTTTAGCCATGTTGCTTATTTTTTAAATGGTAATCCAAATTCGGTTAACAACTCCAGCGCTTCTTTATCTGAATCCGCTGACGTAACGAAAGTGATGTCCATTCCTGTTACATTATTTACTTTGTCAATATCAATTTCAGGGAAAATGATTTGTTCTTTAATACCCAGGGTGTAATTTCCTCTGCCATCAAAGCCTTTGTTTCCAATTCCTCTAAAATCTCTGGTTCTTGGAAGAGCAACTGAAATCAAACGATCTAAAAATTCGTACATCCTGTCTCCTCGAAGCGTTACTTTTGCTCCAATTGGCATTCCTTTTCTTAATTTGAAGTTAGAGATGTCCTTCTTGGAATAAGTCGGTACAGATTTTTGACCTGTAATCTTGGTCATTTCTTCAACAGCCGACTCAACAAGTCTTTTGTCCGAAACTGCGTTACCAACTCCCTGGCTTAGACAAATCTTTTCCAATTTTGGAACCTTCATAATGCTGGAATATCCCATTTTGTCCTTCATGGAAGGAAGGATTTCCTCATTATATTTTTGCTTTAATCTTGGTGTGTACATTACTTTATAACTTCCTGTGATTTTTTAGAATATCTTACTGATTTTCCGTCCTCAATTTTTCTGCCAATTCGTGTTGCATTTCCTGCACCATCAATTACTGCCAAATTGGACAAATTGATTGGCACATCTTGCTTTACGATTCCACCCTGAGGATTTGCAGCATTAGGCTTGGTGTGCTTCATGGCTTTCTTGATGCCATCGCCCTCAACCACAGCAGTTCCCTTAAGTGGATATACTTTAATTACTCTTCCTTCCTCACCTCTGGATTCTCCGGCAAGTACCCTTACCTTGTCTCCTTTTTTGATATGTAACTTAGACATAGCTGTTTCTTATTTTTTAAAGTACCTCTGGTGCCAGTGATACAATTTTCATGAATTGTTTTTCTCTTAACTCTCTGGCGACAGGACCAAAAATCCTGGTTCCTCTCATTTCATTAGCAGCATTTAACAGCACTACCGCATTGTCGTCAAATCTGATATAAGAACCATCTGCTCTTCTAATCTCTTTTTTGGTTCGAACAATCACGCCAGTTGCAACGGTTCCTTTTTTAATGTTTCCCGATGGCAGCGCATGCTTAACCGTAACCACCACGCGATCACCAATGCTAGCGTATCTTCTTTTTGTTCCGCCCAATACCTTGATACATAGTACCTCTTTGGCACCACTGTTATCAGCCACTGACATTCTGGATTCTTGCTGTATCATCTCTTTATATTATTTAACTCTTTCTAATACCTCTACCAATCGCCAGTTTTTCAACTTACTCATCGGTCTGGTTTCCATTATCTTAACTGTGTCGCCGACGTTGCAATCGTTCTTCTCGTCATGCGCCATAAATTTGGTCGTTTTCTTGACGAATTTTCCGTAAATCGGGTGCTTCACTTTTCTTTCTACGCCCACAACAATTGAT
>CAYGTD010000569.1:0-1553 GCA_964352725.1 uncultured Roseivirgaceae bacterium | reverse complement strand
ATCCGTGAACGGTGTTGAACCGTTGCACCCAGATGTGCATCCCCTTCAACACCCAATCCGGTCAACAACCGGATGCGGTCAACCGGCGACTTGCTGAAGCGATGCTGGCCGTCGACATTGACGGCAACGACACTTGCCATCAGTGGCTATATTTTCGAGTTGTGGCCTTCCCAGTACCGGTCTTTCAGCAATCGCTTGTAAAGCTTGCCGGTTGGGTGTCTGGGCAGTTCTTTCTCGAAGTCCACGGATCGCGGGCACTTGATGTGTGAGATATGTTCGCGGCAGAACTCAATCAACTCGGCTTCAAAGTCCGGTCCCACATCTTCCCAGTGCTTGGGCTGGACCACGGCTTTTACCTCTTCACCAAAGTCGGCGTTCGGTACTCCAAACACAGCAACATCCATCACCTTCGGGTGCGTCACCAGAAGATTCTCGGTTTCCTGTGGGTAGATGTTGACGCCGCCGGAGATAATCATGAAGCTCTTGCGGTCCGTCAGGTAGAGGAACCCTTCCTCATCGATATATCCCACATCGCCCAGCGTACTCCAACCCTCCGGATGTCTGGACTCCTTGGTTTTGGCTTCATCCTTGTAGTACTCAAACTCACCGCCCCCTTCAAAGTAGATGGTGCCCGATTGACCGGCACCCACCTCGTTGCCATCATCGTCACAAATATGCAGTTGCGCAGTCAGCGGTCGCCCCACGCTCCCCTTATGGGCCAGCCACTCTTCTGAGTTAATGGCAACAAAACCGTTACCTTCCGACCCCGCGTAATACTCGTAAATAACCGGTCCCCACCATTCAATCATCGTTTCCTTAACAGGAATGGGGCATGGCGCCGCGGCATGAATCGCACACTGCAGGCTGCTGACGTCGTACTTCAGGCGTACGTCATCGTCCAGCTTTAACATGCGGATAAACATGGTGGGCACCCACTGACTGTGGGTCACCCTGTAGGTCTCTATGGCTTTGAGTGCCGCCTCTGCTTCGAAGTGCTCCATCGTCACACAGGTCAGACCGCCCAACATGAAGCCCATGGTGAAAGTCAGTGGTGCAGCGTGGTATAGCGGTGCCGGGCTGAGGTAAATGCTTTCTTCCGTTGCACCGTAAAGCATCTTGAACATGCCAGCGGGATCGTCTTCGCCAAACTTGCCCTCGGGCAGGGGCTTCAGCACGCCCTTGGGGCGACCCGTGGTTCCTGATGAATACAGCATGGACGTGCCGATGGACTCATCATCAATGATGCTCACCGGCTGTGCAGAGAAGGCTGCCTCGAACGACTCAAAACCGGCCACCTCACCGTCCAGCACATACGCCTTTTCAATCAACGGCATTTTACCGACCAGCTTGGCGATAACCGACTCGCGGCTTTTGGATGAGATAAACACCCGAGCTTCACAATCATTAACGATGTATTCGACCTCCTCTTCCTGCAACCGATAGCTGATGGCGGTGAAGTACAGACCGGAACGCATCGCTGCCACACAGATTTGTAGGAACAGCGGGTGATTCTCGAGCATCAGTGCAATGTGATCACCGCGGTTGAGCCCCAG
>CAYGTD010000568.1:0-1553 GCA_964352725.1 uncultured Roseivirgaceae bacterium | reverse complement strand
AGCGCAGCTCCTAAAACGATAGTGATCACTTTTTGCAATTCCATCAACTGAATGGAATGACCAATAATACCTAAAATTAATCCAAGTAACACATAGACCATTATCCTCCCTGCATGATAAAGGATAAATGAAGAGAACGTTCTCCTAGAACCCATCATCATCAGCGTAAGTGGACCACACATTCCAATACAATGTAAGCTTCCAACAAACCCGATGATGAATCCAGCGATCATTGAATATAGATTTTTTCTTGCTGAAAGTATTCTACACCTTCTGACTTCCATGTGATATTGATTCTGTATTGTCCTTGAATCAACTCATCCATACTTACCAGTTGCTGATTGGTCTCATTGAGAGCTATTGGGAATCTTCTATCCAATGCCTTATGAGATGGATGATACATGTGGATTTCACCTTGAGGATACTGCCCGTTTGGAAAAGTGATAGAAACATTTTCCTTCTCCATCTTCACCTGAATTTTCACGTCCAAGTTTTCATAATTTGATTTTTGCTCTAACTTTTTTTGATAGTTTATTTCTTGTGCATAGTAGTCTTCGGCTACCAAATCAAAATCTTCTTGAAAGGCTCTAACCACCATAAATAAAATGAATGCTGCAAAGAGCACAAATGCTAAAACAATACTTTTTCCCCAATTCATTTTATTCAATTTTAATAGTCAAACATCATTTAGCTGGCCCTAAAAACCTCGTCTGAACAGTCTCTACCAGTTGATCATCTGAGTAAAGTCCAATCTTTATCTTAGAGCTCATTTTTTCTAGGTCGTTAGGATCAATTGCAACGAAAAATGCGCCTTCGCCTGCTCCTTGTTTTTCAAGTATAATGGGCTGACCTATCAATTGTATCGCTCCTTTTGGCTCTAATAATCTTAGTTGGATATTCATATCCAGATTGGTTTTATTCACCATTTTAAGTTGATACAGATTGGTGATCTTTCCATCTTCACGCTCTTGGTACATCATACCTGGAGTTCTAAGGATTGTTGTTTCAAAATCTGATCTAACAATCAAAAGCGATACCATTACACTCACTAAAATGACTAAAACCGTCGTATAGGCCTTCATTCTTCCTGTGAATTGGAAGGGAAGTTTATCCGCAATATTTTGCTCCGAAGCATACCTTACCAAACCTTTTGGCTTACCTATCCGATCCATGATGGAATCACATGCATCTATGCAGGCAGTGCAGTTGATACAATCTAGCTGAGTTCCATTCCTAATGTCTATACCTGTCGGGCAGACATAGACGCATTGTTTGCAGTCTATGCAATCTCCTTTTCCTTCAGCTTCTCTATCTTCCCCTTTTCTGAATTTGCTTCTATTCTCTCCTCTTTCATGATCATAAGCCACTACAATACTTTGTCTATCCAACAACACCCCTTGCAACCTACCATAAGGACAAATAGTGGTACATACTTGCTCACGCATCTTGCTGAAAACGCCATAAAAGAGCCCTGTAAATACAACCATTGCAGTGAAGCCACCTACATTTTCGCCAGGCCCTACTGCAGCCATCTCCCATAATTTATCTACCCC
>CAYGTD010000567.1:0-1559 GCA_964352725.1 uncultured Roseivirgaceae bacterium | reverse complement strand
TATACTACCAGTGGCTGTATGATTTGCCAGTAGCCAAAGACACTAGCTACTATGCCACACTAAATGAAAGAATAGATTATGAGTATGTACAACTTATCAATGAAGGAAAAGGCAAAAATTATGGAATCGAGCTTACTATCGAGAAATTCTTTAACGACAGCTATTACTTCTTGATCAATATGTCGCTCTTTCAATCGAAGTACAAAACCTTGGAAAACAGATGGCGAAATACACAATATAATAGTGAGTATATAGTCAATATATTAGCTGGAAAGGAATTTCTTAATCTTGGAAGAAAGGACAATCAGGCGCTCACGATTAATCTAAAAGTTTTTATGGGCGGAGGAAGAAAAATAATACCGCTTAGAAGAGATGATCAAGGTCAACTAAGTGTAGATCCAGCCAATGACCGATACTGGGACTATAACAAAGCCTATGAATCATCCCTTAACGACCTGTATCAGATAGATCTCTCCATGAACTACAAGTGGAATAAACTAAAAACAACGCACGAATTATACCTCAACATCTATGACATCACTGGTGTAAAAGGAAGAATATCTGAGTATTGTGACGAAAGCGAACCTGATAACATCGGCTATGTCACACAGGTCGGACTCTTCCCTAATCTCTTGTATAAGGTCTATTTCTAAGGTTAACCAGCGGTGAATACCGCAGAATTGTCCAAATCATTAGTAAGCCTATACCGATTTTGGTTGTTCAAACTTAAACCTGTTTAAAAGGTTCCAAATCTCACTATTAAGTTCCGAATTTCATTTCAGAACGATTCGCCTTCATTTCCATTTCATCTTTGAGTTATCAATTCGATTAAGCAGAGTAACTAATCATAACGGGAAGTGCTTTGTAGAAATCGAATTTCTAAAAATAAAGCATATGAAAAAAATAGTATTAACCTTGACTTTGTGCGGACTAACCTTATTCGCCAAATCTCAAAACACAAGTGTAGAGAAATCAACATTCGGACTACAAACCGGGGTTTTAGGAATCTGGGCATATAATGAAGTAAAACTGTCCAATAGCATAGCACTAAGAACAGAGATTGGTTTTGACTTTGGCATTTGGGAAACTACCTATTATGATGATTTTGATTCTCCGTTTATTCTCACTCCAGTCATAGTTGTTGAGCCCAGGTTTTATTACAACCTCAAAAAACGCTCTGAGAATTCAAAAACAACTGATGGAAATAGCGGCAATTTTATTGCCATAAAAACGAGTTATCATCCAGAATTGGCTCTTTTCAATGCAGACGATGCTCCGGTGGTAAGTGATTTCGCCATTATACCTACTTGGGGAATTAGAAGAAATATAGGAGATCATTTCAATTACGAAGCAGGTATAGGAATAGGATATAGTTACACGCTTGCTGAGCGCGCAGGTTATTCAGAAGACGAAAGTGGATTAGAACCAAACATGCACCTTCGAATAGGCTACAAATTTTAAGATAAACAAAAACAATTCTCAATACGCTCTTCTTGAAGTAAGGAGAGATTTTTAAACACTATTATCATGAAAAATTTAATTACAATTCTTTTATTTTC
>CAYGTD010000566.1:0-1560 GCA_964352725.1 uncultured Roseivirgaceae bacterium | reverse complement strand
CTTTCCAACAGCCCTTTTCCCTGATCCAATTCACTTCCCATTTTATCAATTAGTACGATCGCATCGTTGATGATAATTCCTGCCAGAGAGATTACACCTAGGAATGCCGTAAAACTAAAAAAGGAACCCGACCCGAGTAGACCTCCTGTAACACCTACGATGGCGAGCGGAATAGTCATTAAAATGATGCTCGCTTTTCGAATAGAATTGAACTGGATTACAAGCAATAGAATTATAATGAAGAACGAAAGTGGCAAATTCAGGAGAACCGCTCCCATAGCGTCATTACTACCTTCTGCATCTCCTCCAAATTCATATGTATAGCCTTTTTTCCAATTTTGGGCTTCTTCGCTCATAAGCGGACGAATTACTTCATCCATAATATCACTAGTCAAATACCCATCTGCCACACCTGCCTGAATGATTAAAGTCCGCTTGAGTTTACGTCTTAATATCTTTGAATATTGCCAAGGCACTTCAATTTCAGCTACTTGCGACAATGGAACGCTAGTACCTCTGGCTTGAGAAAAAACAATTAGATTCTGAATGTCTGAGTATGCCAGATTTTCACTCCCCTCCCGTTTCATTGTAATCGGAATACTTTGATCTTCATCTCTGAACTCTCCTACTTCAAAGCCGTCTAAAGAAGTAAGTAAAGAAATCGCAATATCCTGATGGGTTAGCCCTGATCGCGCTAATTTATGCTCATCAATATTTACATATATTTTCTTAATCCGCGAACCCCAATCATCTGTTACATTAATCGCTCCCGGTGTTTGAAACAGTTTAGTTTTTATTCTTTCTGCAATCTTGAATAGCTCATCTGGGTTCTCTCCTGCTATTCTTATTTCAATAGGTGCTTCCGCTCCGCCTGAACCCACTAAGCGATTGATCTTTATTTCGGCATCAAATAGATGATCATCGGCAAAATCTCTTAATTTATGAATTACCATATCATTAGCAAAATCAGATGTGGTATTCAGAAGCATATGGGCGTAGGATGAGTTAGGCTCTCCTGCAAAATACCCTAGATCATACGCTTCAGGGCCTTTACCTATGTAAGAAGACCAACTTATTACTCCTTCCTCAGAAAATTCATTTGTCTTTAAACTGTCAGCTATGTAATTTTCAAGAAGAGCAACTCTTGAATCTGTTGTCTCAATTTTAGTACCTAGTGGATAATTGATATCCACCACCACTAAATTCCTATCATTTGGGGGCATAAAGATGCTTGGGATGAATCTAAATCCAAAGAGGGAAAATAAAAATAAAGCTAGAATAACTACCAGAGTAAGCCTAGGCTTATTCATTGCCTTGTCTAGAAACTTATTGTAATGCACCTTCAGATAATCAAAAACAGTTTTATGTTCTTCTGCTCCCTTCTTTATCTTTAATAGTGAAATTCCAAAAAGAGGGATGATGGTAAATGCCATCAGCCACGAAGAAAGTAAAGCCATCGTGATCACTAAGAAGATATTTCCCATCATTTCTCCCATCGGGCCATCCGCTAAATAAAAAGAAAGAAAAGATGCGCAAGTTGTCAGTGAGGAAATCAGTAAT
>CAYGTD010000565.1:0-1560 GCA_964352725.1 uncultured Roseivirgaceae bacterium | reverse complement strand
ATTTTGCCCGGCGGTGCCGCAATCTTCCAGGCAGTCTGGCCGGAAGTCGCAATCTTGCGTGATAGCGGACAACTTCTCGAAATGGTGGAACATGTAAGTTGTCCTGTTGCAGTTATCCACGGCGATCACGACCCACAACCCGTCGCAGGGGTGGTTCAGCCCTTAGAATCTATAATTAGTGAACTCCATATTAGTGTTCTCGAAAACTGTGGCCATACACCTTGGATGGAGCGCGATGCACAGTCGGAGTTCTATTCTGCTCTCACACGCGAAATTGGCGCCATATAACATGCTGTTGAAGCCGCTACGTTCCCTTCGGTCACTCCGCTCGGACAAATCACCTGCGGCCCAAATGTGGATCACATTTGGGTCCTCGGCGATTTGCCGCTTAACAGGGTGTTATGTTTACTTCAGCAATTTGTGCCTCAGGGAGAATTAAAGTGAAGCAAACTTTAGCGTTATTCATAGTGGTGCTTTCAGTCTCGGGATGTGCTCATACAGTGTTTGCACCACCTAAAGTGCTCTATGCAGATGAAGGCACAATAGGAGTTAGGTACAGAAGTTCGGGTGTCCAAAGCTTAGACGAACCTGAAAAAGCAATGGAGCTTGTTAGGCAACACTGTCCCAATGGTTATGAGATCAATAACCGTAGTGTTATCGATGGATGGACAACTATCGATGTTAATTGCAGATAGTAGCGTGCCAGGAAAACATAACATGCTGTTCAAGCCAGTCGCTAGCGCTCCTACGGACGTGCTGCTCCAGGTCCCGTTTGCAAATGGCTTCGCCATTTTATCGCAAACGCTCCCCTCCGCGGCACGCCGCTTAACAGGGTGTTATACACACCCATGAAGTGTTGGATATGCGGAGAACCCGCGACTACAGGAGAACATAGAGTTAAAGCATCTGACCTCAAGATGTTGTTCCCTGATGTGACCCAGAAAACACCTATTTATACTAAAGACATACAAGGCAATCCTGTATCTGCTGGTTCGCTCAAATCAGACAAACTGAAGTTCGTTCAGAAGATTTGCCACGAATGTAATACGACTCGCACCCAACCTTATGACTTTTCCTGGGAGATCTTGTCCGAACGATTACAAGAAATTGATGCAAACACCCGAAAGTTAAAGCTAAGTGAAATCTTTCCTGGCTCGATCAAAGAGTCAATGTTGAACGCGCACCTTTACTTCCTAAAATTCTTCGGTTGTATGATAGCTGATCATGATGTCCCCATCGATCTTGCTCCCTTCGCTAAATGCATAATTGAAAAAAAGGCTCATCCGCATTTCTTTCTCGGGTTCTCTTACGAGCCTCAGAATCAAAAAAACAAGGCACTTGTTTCCCCGATACAAGCAATCCAAATGGAATTAAATGGGGTGACATCAATAAACTACGCAAACATCTACTATATTCTTCGCAAAGTGCTCGTCGACATTGCGTACTTGCCTCCACCACACACAACCAATGTGAACGGAAATGCATTCCACCCGAAGAACACACAAAATGTCCTTCATCTCGGGAAGATTAAGTCAGTGAAAAAGGTGCCAAGTGTATAAC
>CAYGTD010000564.1:0-1563 GCA_964352725.1 uncultured Roseivirgaceae bacterium | reverse complement strand
AAAAAGAGGCTGTCTCAAAAGCTTTAAAGCATGTCAGGTTGAGCCTGTCGAAACCCCACTTTATTCAAACAGAGTTACATTTCGACAAGCTCAATGTGACAAAGCAGCTAGATTAGATGCTTTTGAGACAGCCTCTATCGTCACTGAAAATAAAATTTGTTAGAATTGAATTGGTAATCTCACCATGGTATCATCCCACGCCATAATCATATGAGCTCCATCGTCTACCGCTTCAAACATGATGCTGAAAGCTTCTACCGTTGACTCAGTTTTTGCTGTTGGTACTTTGATCTTAGTGACCATCGACTCTTCTGGTTTGTAGGCATAGTGTCCCCAGCCATCAGTGTCCGTGCTGAAATGCACTTCCCAACTATCCGCTTGAGGTATGGCATACATGGTATATCGACCTGCTTTCACAGCTTTATCTCCAATTTTCACATCTTGCATAAAGGTAATTTCAGTTGTCTCGTTGGCACCAAGTCTCCATACTGCTCCGAACTTCTCCAATTCACCAAATACTTTTCTTCCGTTTTTTTGAGGTCTTGAATACACCACTTTAATCTTTGGCTGATTTGCTTTTCTTTCTTCATCTGTTTTAGAAAAGGCTCTAAATGCAGCTCTCGGTGGAAAGTAGGCTGCATCCATAGGACTTGCGTCCATATCAGGGAATTTCTGAGCACTTGCACTCAGACCAATCAATCCTACTAGGGATAGTAATAAAATCTTTTTCATGTTGAATTAGGGTTATTTGTTTCAAAAGATATAAACCCTAATTAGTCGGTAAAGTTCAAAATGAAAAGGGTTTAGGTGAAGGCTGAATTTAATAAAGGGGTTATAGCCTAGCTAATTAGGCCATTGAATACTATTTTTAATAAATGTCCAAGCCCTTCACTTTCACTGCTACGCTGCTAGACTTTCACTCAAAACTCTTCAGGTATTACATCCCAGTGACAAAAGAGCAAGGCGATCCATTTGTTGAGGGAAATAATAGAAGAATTACTTGCTCCATTAATGGAAATACTCCTTATCAATGTGCTTTGATGCACATGGAAGGAGGTTATTATATTTTGGTGAAAAATCAATTAAGAAAGAAACTGGGGATTGAAGAGGGAGAGAAGCTTACGGTCACTATTGAGAAAGATTACTCAGAGTTTGGTCACGATGTACCTGAGTCATTTCAAGTATTATTAGACCAAGATGATGAAGGAAGGGCTTTTTTTGAGGAACTCACGAAAGGCAAACAGCGAAGCTTAATCTACATTGTGAAGCAAGTAAAGAATGTTGATAGCCAATTGGCAAAAGGACTTGCGATCATGCATCACCTCAAAGAAGCCAAAGGAGTAATAGACTCCAAAAGACTCAATGAATTGATTAAAGAATACAATAATAGAAAGAAAACTTCTTTTTGATAGGTTAGTCTACTCACCCATCCCCTTCCCGTATCAATTGGATCGAATCCATTCGAATACGTGCATTCCCAATCAACTCGACGAGTTCATTTTTCTCCTCCAGCGCGGTTCGGACTTCATCTTTTCTAATCGCTTTGTTTCGCTTGAATAAAGA
>CAYGTD010000563.1:943-1564 GCA_964352725.1 uncultured Roseivirgaceae bacterium | reverse complement strand
TCTTCTACGGTACCTTCAAACATAATATCGGTGATGGAAAAACCGAGAATTTCATTTGCGTTTTCAAACAATTCCTGAGCGGAAGGATGATTCTCATAAAGTTCCAGACCCATTCCTGAAAATTGTGCGCCCTGTCCGGGAAATATATATGCATTCATTGTTCTAAATTTTAGTGCTGCAAAAATAGGAATTTAAGTTAATTTCTTAATGATTTTGTGTATAAGATCAGTGCAAACGCATCATAAATTTATAATTTTCAATAGATAGTGATTACTCCATGGTGCTTTGAGCCTTCTGCTTTTGACCCCAATTTTGGTAGTTTTATCCTTCTTGAGCAGATTCAGTGGAATTTTGTTGAGTATGGAAAAGTTTTGCGCAGCATTTCCTTTTCTTTTTCTGGATGCATCTTCACAGAATGCCACATCAAGTATCCAATGTAATTTGTTTTCAATTCCTCAATGAGATCTTATAGCTTTTTGAAAATCTTCTGGATCGCCTTCCAAACTTGAGATATAGTATCGAGTATTTTTTTCTATGGGTTTATCCGAGTTCTTAAATTCCCTTGTGCTTTCTATCTTGACAATGCTTTTGAGATTTTTCCATTTATCGGGGTTTTCTATA
>CAYGTD010000563.1:0-933 GCA_964352725.1 uncultured Roseivirgaceae bacterium | reverse complement strand
CATTTTCGACTCTCTATTCTTCCGTGATCAAGTTCTTGGCTGTTGTGAGTCTTTATGTGTTTTCCAAATCGAAATTCATCTTCTATATCCTGGCAAAGTTGCTTTTGATTCTCCTTTACTGCCAAAATATAATCGGCCTCTTTGTCAATGCTCTTAGCAGCTATTGTTTCTTGACATCCCATAGCGTCATTAGTTACTATGGTATTTTCTAAAGACAATACCTTTAAGAGTTCGGGGATAGCGGTGATCTCATTAGACTTTTCATCTGTCTTTACCTGGCCCAAAACAAGGTTGTTCTCACTGGCTCAGGTACTGACCATGTGAATAGGGGATTTCTTCCCGCCGGATTTAGGCCCCTTATGGTCTTACCGTCTATGGCTATCACTTCTTTATCACTCAGAGCAGCTAATGTTTTTACCCATTCCACAAAGCAGCACTCGAATTGTTCACTATCAATGGCAGAAAATGCCCGATTGAAGGTCTCGTGAGAAGGAATGCCATTGGGAAGTTCAAGAAAAGTTTGCGGGGAAATCTTCTTTTTCAAGAGCATACTGTTCCATTTCGTTTCAGGTATTTGCGCCACAGATCACCGAAATTATTCCGATCAGAAGGATGTCATCTAATCTGTGAAGCTTGGTTAAATCGCGTCTGGGATCATCTATTTGGTCAAAGATAAGCTTTAGTTTGTTTACCGCATTCATTGTTTATATAATATTGATTATCAATATAATATACAAAATTATCATTAAATAAACAACATAATACAGATCAAATTACAGGTGATTTTTCCGGGATTTTAACAAATATTTTAGATGCGTTTGCCCTGGGCTAGAGGACAATATAATAAGAATAGAGGTAGAGATTTCTTCTGCTCCTGAATCAACAAAAGGGTTTGTTCCCCTGAAATGGAGATGGGTAACAGAAAGAACCTTT
>CAYGTD010000562.1:0-1566 GCA_964352725.1 uncultured Roseivirgaceae bacterium | reverse complement strand
TCGATTTCTATGGATTAAACAAGCTGATGCGTATAAGATTTTTCATATTTTCTATTTTGGTTGACACAGGCGAAAATTCTAAGCACTAGTTTATTTCTGATGTTATTGAGCACTAACATTTTATTCTTTCCCTGCGCTACTTTACGCTGGTAATACTCATTAAGCTCACCTTTCATTACAGTAGCCGATAATGCTGAAAGGTGTAATAATTGTTTCATGTTTTTGTTGGCAAATTGGCTGAGCCGAGGTTTTCCTTTTATGCTGGTTCCCGACTGGTGATCAAAAGGGACAACTCCAGCATAACAGGCAAATTTTCTTCCATCTCGTATAGACTGAAACTGATTGGTGGCTATAATCATTGCCCAAGCAGTAACAGGGCCAACCCCGTCAACTGAGGTTATGATTTTTTTCAGTTCAAAGAGTCTTTCATCTTGTTTAATAAGCTCGTTGATCTGCTTTTCAACAGCTATTAATTGATTGTTTAAACTATCAACTACCGGATTGTTTAACCTGGTGATAAAGGAAATAGACTTCTTGTCTGAGCTACATTCTACAAGTTCTTTTACAGGTACTTTAAGCAACTTTTTGGCCTTAATAAGCCTATTTCTAAGAGCGACCAGGTTCTTTAGCATTTTTAATGCTTGGCTGGGAGCGTGCCATAAACGACACTTGTCTTGAAACCGATAGGCATACTCACTTATTCTCAAGGCATCTACTTTATCAGATTTTCCCCTTGTCATACCAAGAGATTTCTTTATCTGAAGCCCTTGCTCTACCCAGATATTCATTTTCTTCTCATTCAATACCTTAACAAGGGTTTCATTGTAAATCCCTGTGTATTCCAAACAAAACAAAGTCTTGTCAAATTGAACTTTTAGTTTCTTACAGGTTGCCAAAAAAAAGTTGATCCCTTTTTTGGTATTGTCCACCTGTAGGTAAATCAATGAGCTTGAGTGATGACTTAAGTTAAAGTCCAAAGTCATTTTACTTACATCAATTCCGATAAACCAATCATATTTCATATCTTGAATATTAAGTGATAAATAATTGAGCCATTTCTCAATACCTTGATAGTGGGCCGTGCTGGTAATGCATCCCTAATTTCTATTTGAGACTTGCTCAATGAAACTGACAGGGACTGAATCGAGCGTTAGATCTTAATCTAGAAGTGACGATAGTTCACCCTGTCAGTTTTTCTTTCAATAAACTCATCTTATTTAAATAATACAACTGATCAAACCTAAAGGAAGTGACGTGCTATTTCATTTCCTTCTTTTAAAATTTAGGTCAATATTTTCCGGAATGACAGTATAAATTCTATACATTAGCCAAATACCAACAATCCAGAAATAAATCAACTATGGAAGATAAAAAGGACTTAAAGCTGGCTGTAGTAATTGATGCGGATAATGTGCCGTATGCCAATGTAAAGGGCATGATGGAAGAGATAGCCAAATATGGCGTACCCACTTTCAAGAGGATTTATGGTGACTGGACAAAGCCCAATTTAGCGGGCTGGAAAAATGTGCTGCTCGAAAATGCCATCACTCCTATTCAGCAATATGG
>CAYGTD010000561.1:0-1575 GCA_964352725.1 uncultured Roseivirgaceae bacterium | reverse complement strand
GGCAGCATTTTCTGCTTGCTTCTCCATTCGGATTTTGAGCGTTTCCAAACTTCTAAGCAATAACCAACCTGTCCATGGTCCAGCCATGTTTCCTAGGAACGTTCTCATTCCTTTAATTTGAGTGATCAATTCGGTGCTTCCCAAAACAGCTCCAGCAATGACGTCACTATGGCCTCCAATGTATTTGGTGGCAGAGTACAAAACTAAGTCAGCGCCATGCTCTAAGGGATGCTGCCATATAGGACCCATGTATGTATTGTCTACGGAAAGCAATACGCGATCTTCGCCGTTTTGGAATTTGTCAGCAATGGATCTGCACATTTCCAAATCAATCAAATGATTGGTTGGGTTGGCTGGAGTTTCTACATAGATCATTTTTAGCTTATCTTGATGGCCACTTGCAATGATCATCGCTTCTATTTCTTCTCGGGTCTGATTGGGATCAAATCCTAATGTGTTGATTCCAAATCTTGTGAGTACATGTTTCACAAAGTGATCCGTGCCACCGTAAAGCGGATTGCTATGTACCAATAAATCTCCAGGAGAAAGGAACTGCAAAAGCACTGTGGTGATGGCACTCATTCCACTTTCAAAAACGGCGGCTTCTTCTGCCTTGTCCCAAAGAGTGAGTCTGTTTTCTAAAATTTCTAAATCAGGATTATTCAATCGGCTATAGATGAGTCCCATTTCTTCGCCTTCATTTTTTTCTCTTAGGCCGTAGGCCAATTCGAAGTAGGCTTTTCCCTCCTCTGCGTTTTTGAAAACGAAAGTGGATGTTTGAAAGATGGGCGATTTGATCGCGCCTTGTGAAAGCTCTGGCTTGAAGCCATAAGACATCATTAAACTTTCAGGACTCATTTCTCTGCTCATGATTGAATTGATTTATTACGTCAAATTGAGCATATAATCTGACATTATTTATATGATCAGAAAAATCAACTATAATAATTAAAAAAACCATTCATATATTCTATTTTAGGGGCTCTCTTCATGGTAAAAAAGAAAAGAAATGGATGCTATAGATAAAAAGTTGATCTCCTTGCTTCAGAAGAATGGAAAGCTGACCATGAAAGAGCTGAGCGCTGAGCTGGGACTGAGCATTACTCCCATTTATGAACGACTCAGAAGATTAGAGCGGGATATGACCATTACTGGATATCATGCACATGTGGATGAAAAGAAAGTTGGTTTAGGATTGGAAGTTTTTTGTTCGGTAACGCTGGAGTCTCACAAATCAGAATTCTTACTTGCTTTTGAAGAGGGGATCCAAAAATTTGACGAAGTGCTTGAGTGCTACCATCTAGCCGGAACGTTTGATTTTCTACTCAAAGTACTCGTTCGAGATATGAATGACTATGCTGATTTTGTGAATACTAAATTGGCGAAGCTCGAAAATATTGGACTCGTGCAGAGTATGATGGTGCTAAAGAAAATAAAGCAAACGAGGGTTTTGCCAATTAGATGATTTCTAACAGGATATGTTCAATTCTGTTTTTAGTAAAATATAGGTATTCAATTGATTTGCTTTTGACCTAAATCAAAGAATGTTTCGAGAGTCTCAACATGACATAATAG
>CAYGTD010000560.1:0-1595 GCA_964352725.1 uncultured Roseivirgaceae bacterium | reverse complement strand
TCGCAGGCTTTTCATCTTTCTGAACGCAGTGCCTGTTTGAACCGTTGTGAGCTTCCCCTTGCCGGGCGCGACAAATTTCACTAGATTGTGCTCTTTACAAGCTGTGGGTCGAGCCGCGTGGGCATACACCCGATAGCTGATCGTTAGAAGCCATGACGAGGACGCATTCCTGAATTCAGTAAAGAGATGAACTAGTAAAAACGAGTTGGTTTATTTGTCAGGGTCACAATTAATGAACATTGGTTTTGGTAACGTCCAGTATGGTGTGTTGTAAGAAAAACCTGAGCATTCATGTGCGTTATCTACATTCCAATTACTTAAATCCTGATTGAATTGTGAACCAGAAAACATACTACTCATATAAGTAACATTACTCACATCCCATGAAGCAATATCTCCGTTGAAACATGATTTAGAGAACATACCATCCATAGTCGTGACACTGCTCATTTCTCATGACTATTCGACCAGGTGTAAACGAATCAATATCCTGAATTTTGCTCCAGAATAAATTCCCCGTTTGGCAGTGTGCCGACCAGTATTATTTCATCCACTGGGATAGGCAGTAGTTCATCTCTGCCGGCAGTAAATCCTTCAATTTCCTCGGCAGCATCTCCCCACCTGACTAGGTCATGGAACCGATTCCATTCGGTTGCCAACTCTAATCTTCTCTCCAGTTTTATTGCTTCCAAATTCAGCGGTACTGATTCAAGTCCTACGCGCGCACGAACAGCATCTAAAGAACCTTGTCCTTCACCTGATGCTCCATTTACTACAGCTTCTGCAAGTATGAGTAAGATCTCTGCATATCTAAGCACCTTATGATTGAGTGAAGAAAATCTGAAATCCGGACAGTACATATCTACTTCCTCAGGTGTCAAAAAGTACTTGAGCGAATAATAAAAATCATCTCCGAATTGCTGCCCATTGGACGCAGCACTATTTAACGTAATATCAAACCATCCTTTAGGGATTGGATTCGCAGGTTTAGGAATTGAATTGATAAGGATTGTCTGTGCAGCTAGTAATGGCGAATCGAATTCATGTCCCTCCTGCATAATAGTGGCATCTCTGCGCTCCATGTCTCCAGCATCGTTGAAGGCCTGAAGCAGCTCAGGAGTGATTAAATTGTATACCCAACCAAAATGACCTTCAGGGAATGGCGGTCCAAAAAATTGCAGCGTCAAACTAGTTTTGGATATAGGAGAGAAAGGGTCGCCCACTCGTTCATTGAAGTAGGTGATTTCGAAAAGTGACTCTTTACCGTGCTCGTTAGTGATATCCCAGTTATCGCCGTAATCCTCTTCAAGAGCATAGTGATTTAAGTCAATAACAGCTTGAGCCATATCAGCGGCCAGTTGCCATTTTTCCTGATACAAATAAACCTTAGATAACAGTCCCATGGCCGCCCCTTTTGTGGCTTTATACAATTCATCTTGAACAAGTGGCAGATGCTCGGATGCTATCAAAAGGTCAGACTCGATCTGTAAATAGACTTCAGATATCGGCTTTCGTTTGATTTGGTTGGGATCAGATATATCAGCTGGTATATCCCCAAATAGAGGAACATCTCCAAAATTCTTCACCAATTCGAA
>CAYGTD010000559.1:864-1603 GCA_964352725.1 uncultured Roseivirgaceae bacterium | reverse complement strand
ATCAAATCTAAGAATATCAGCAAACCGATCACCATTGATATCTACGACGTATGGGATAAATTTAGTATCACTAAAAAGTACACTTAAATTACTATTTGTGCCCTCTGCGGAAACTTGAACTAGTTGATCCTCGCCCTTATTCAATAGGAATTTACTTTTGCCTTCTTCTCCAGCAACAAACCAGAAAAGATCTGATTGACCATCCGCGTCAAAATCGCCAGTTAGGAACTGACCTTTACCCTCGATGTTAGGAAAAATTCCTGTCTTCCGTTCAAATGAACCAAAATTATTAATATAAGCAATCGGCTTCCTTAAACCTTCATTTTCTTCATCTAACAGCAAAATATCCTGATACCCATCACCATTTATATCCATAGGTAAGAGCCTTTTATCTATCAAATCAGCTTCTGGAAGACCTGGTCCCTGCGTTAAAGAAAGTTGCGTATTTTCTGACCAGGAAAATTCTGTTGGGCGATAGGAATTTCCTGCCTGTCCAATTTCTTGAATCGACTTAACCTTTGTTCTGGAGTTATTCTTATCTAGTGCATAATAAGTTATTCTATACTCACGAATTTGATTTCCATTATTACTAACGGCAACACTAGTCAGTCTTTTTGTCTTCGAAATCTTTGCTCTACTAATGAATTGATAAGACGGATCGGGTCTATCCTCATACGTAAATCTTATAAGTCCGGTATGCCCAGAACCAGTTACTTCATTTCCTCCATATTTAATCTCT
>CAYGTD010000559.1:0-854 GCA_964352725.1 uncultured Roseivirgaceae bacterium | reverse complement strand
GCCCAGATTTAGTCCATGACTTAAACCGTTCTACTGAGGAATATTGAGAACTAGAGCTAACTCCAAAACTTATAACTTTTGTGAAACGATTAGTCTCTGTTCTATATTCGCTCTCATTTCCACCAAAAACATTGCCATTAACAGTGATTAATCGTTCACCATCTAGATTTAATCCATCACTTCCATTTAACTCAATTCCTTTAATACGACCATCAAGATCATAAAAAAGAGATGAAAGCCCAATCGTAGAAAGGCCTGAAAAAGACCAGCCCACACCCATTATACCGTCTGATCCATGACTGCTATAATCAAAAGAAATACTCGGCTTGATCCCACCCCCACCAGGTGGTAATGCTATTGGTATTGAATAATTGAATGATCCATTCTCACTTACACGTTGTGAGCCCGCTGTAAAACCAAAAACTTCACCTGAAACATTATTGATGGCTTGCGAAGTGCTTAATGTTACTTCTTTAACAAATGTTTCAGAGCCGTTTGTGACAGTGAATTTAGCGGTGTAAGTATCTGTATCACTTACATCCGGGATAAATTGAAATAAACCAGTAGAACTATTGAATGTAGCTGTTCCAAACGGATTGGGTGTTATTTGAAAAGAAATAGTCTGCTCAGCTGAATCGGGCTGAACAAAAAATTCAAGACGTGATCCAATCTGTACATTATAATTGCCCAGACTACTTACCGAAATCTTGTCTCTGTCTTTCCAGTTGGCTAACCCACCAAATGAATAAGACCTATTATCAACATTACTTTGTCCTGATACAAGTGCGCCAAGTGTAAAAGAGTAAGTATTTGAATTTGTGCTTACCGTTTTAGTTGAAAGCAAGGGGGTTAAA
>CAYGTD010000558.1:0-1603 GCA_964352725.1 uncultured Roseivirgaceae bacterium | reverse complement strand
CTGTTAATGTTACAGGAGTCCCGTTACTCAAAGTCAATTCTAAAATACCAGAACCATTGGTACGCACTGTGAAGAAGTTATTATCATTAACCGTGAACTTCTTAGATATGATCGTTTGCGACTCTGACAAATCAACCCAGCCCTCTATCGTAAAATCCCCTGTTCCAAATTCAAAATCAGGGTTGTGTTCGATGACAACAGCATCGTCCGTTCCAGCAAAATCCAGCGCATTGCCAGGAGCTGTCATTGTGCTTCCAAATTTATCTTGGGTCAAAGCAGTTAATGTCCCTGATCTGTCTCCTTGAACTCGGTAATAAATTTGTTCTCCAGAGGCTTGGCTATCCGTATAAGAAGTAACATCTGCGCCTACGCTCACATCTGCCAGAATTCCATTGATATTGGATATTCTCTTGACTATGTAATCTGTTTCGTCTTCTAGGTTATCGTCCCATGTCAATTGGATCTGCGTATCAGAAATCTCTCGTACAAAGAAATTGGAGGGCACTATTGCTCCAGAAGTATTCCAGATAGGACCATTGGCCGTTCCATCTGCAGCGGGTGTATTAGAAACACCGTTTAAGAGGGTACCGTGGTGACCTCCTGTAAGGCTGTGATCTGGAAGAACTGTTGCTAATGGTTGATCAAACTTATAGTAAGCAACCAAGTTGGCTTCATCTCCATCGATTCCATTCATTTTGTCTTTGATATTCTGCTCTGACCTTGCCTCGGACCAAATTCTCACATCATCAATCTCACCAATGATTCCTGTTGATCCCCCTCGACTTCCAATATGTAAATTAGTTGTTCCATAAGCAGGAATTCCAACGCTATTAGTATTCACATCTCGTCTTCCATCTACATAAATATCTGCATCAGCAGCACCTCTGTATACAAATGCCACATGATGCCAATCACCATCATTATAGGTAAACTGTGTTTGAATAGCGGTTCCACCAACATTCACCCCAAGTACATCTCCAGAAAACTGTTGAATAGAGTATTCATTATTGGTAGCTCCTTTTTCTAGTATGATTTTATTTCCGGTATCTAGTGTTTTTAACCAGAATTCAATGGTGAATGTACCGGACATCTCTAACGCAACATCGTCTACAACTTCTACATAGTCATTACCATCAAAGCTCAATGCATTTCCTGGACGTAGTAAAGTACTTACGTAAGTTGAATTAGAATAAGCACTCGAACCACCCGCATTAACTGCTCTAACCTGATACTCATAATAGCTGTCAGCTAATACCGTGTTGTCTGTATAGTCATTTACGTTCCCGCCCACAGTAGCAATTGTATTGAATACTCCGCCATTATCAGATCGCTGAATTTCAAAGCCACTTTCATTGGAAGAATTGTCTAACCATTGAATTAGAACAGAATTCTGATCTATATCTACTGCCAATGCATTTGATGGAGCAGTAGGTGCGCCTCCAGCATCCATTGCTCCTGAAGCCGTCCAGTTGGATACGTCTCCCCCTGCAAGGGCAAATCCTGTAAGCGTTCCATCCAATTGGTTGATACTTCTATCTGGAAGGTTAGCAATTCCTGTATTGGTTCCATCAGCCACACCCTGATCGAATTTGTAATAAGCTAC
>CAYGTD010000557.1:0-1603 GCA_964352725.1 uncultured Roseivirgaceae bacterium | reverse complement strand
TCATCGTAAGTAGAGGCTTTAAGAAGCTTTTCTGATTTGTTCATATACGCCATCAAGAATTTAGACATATCCTGCGTACTGCTAAACAATCCGCCAGCAGGTAAGTCGCGTAGAAGGACATCCTTCTTGTACTCTCCTTTAGTGTCATAGGTGAGGCTTGCTTTATCCAGGATATTAAATCCAGAACTATTCATTTCCAATCGATCAAGAATGTTTTTGCTCACATATTCGTCGTATTCCATTCCACTTTGCTGGGCAATCATGTGACCCAAAAGCGTGTATCCAGGATTGGAATATGCCCTGATCTGATTAGGGATTCCGGCTAAATATTCTTGATTCATGTAATCGACCACTACTTTATAATCTTCTGGTTGATTGCTAAACATTCCTTTGAAAATATCAGAAGGCAAACCTGAATGATGCGTCAGTATGTTTTTCGTGGTTATACCAGTAGCATCTCCTTTCATATTGAAAGGAGTTAGGTAGTTTTCAAAAGGAGCATTGATATCTACTTTGCCTTGATCCGCAAGCTGCATCACTGCTGTGCTTGTGAAAATCTTGGTCACAGAACCCAATCCAAATAGCGTATTTTCTGTTACCCGTTTCTCTTCTTCTGCATTTTCAAAACCAAAATGGTCCATCCAAAGAATTCCTTCAGAGGAAACTACAGCAACGCTGGCTCCTACCACTTTGTTTTTTTTCATGATGTTGGTAATCTTTTCTTTGTAAACCTGTCTTACAGAATCGACATGGACTTGAGCGGATAACGTAAGCTTTGCTGATAGGATGAGGATAAAAAGTATGATTCGTTGCATATCAATGAGTTTTAATTTTCCTCAATATTCATGGATGAATGCATACTATTAAAACCTAATACACGAAGGAGTTCGAGCATGATGTAGAAAGTAGCATTAAGAGGGTAAACCTATTTCAAATAGTATTTACCTACTTTCGTCAAGCAGAGAGTATCACTCATCAAGTAGACCATTATAAGTGTTTTAGCGCGTGTACTTTTAGACTTCCAAAGATGAAGTAATGAAAAAATTGAAACTGAAAGAAGTACTTATTCACCTATTGATTATATCCATAGGACTGGCATTCCTTAACTACGCGGAATTTGATTTGACTATTGGTGTCTTTAGGTCAGGAGATCAATCCTTTCTATTGCCATCTATCTTCGGCACGCTTATTAACCTAGCGCTCTTTTATTTGATCTCTCTGTATTTAATACCCGTTACACTGAGAAAGAAAGGATTAGGTCTATTTGTCATTTGGCTACTGGTCTGGTTCGTCGTTTTTTCTGGAGTAGAGTTCTTCATAGACTTACCACTATTCCTACATTCAGGAAGGGAGTATACGGAGATTGTTCAGTTAGAAATGATCATGCTGATCATATTAGTACATGTACTCACAGTGATCATGGGTATTGCCTATCGCTTCTCTAAGGATTGGTTTGCCAATGAGGAGGTAAGAAGAAGCATTAGTGAGCAACAGTTACGTTCTGAGTTAGAAGTATTGAAGAGTCAAATCAATCCGCACTTTCTTTTCAATGCACTCAACAATCTATTTTCGATGGCGTTGCATTCTGGAGATGAAAAAACAG
>CAYGTD010000556.1:0-1629 GCA_964352725.1 uncultured Roseivirgaceae bacterium | reverse complement strand
TAGTTCAGATCTATACTGCTTTGGGTGGAGCAAGTTGGAGTCCTGCAGTAAACTGGGAAACAACCAGATTGAGAGAATGGGATAGAGTTGAGTTAAATACTACCAGAACAAGGGTTGAGGACTTAGCTCTTGGCAATCTAGGTTTAGAAGGAGACATGCCTAATCCATTTACAGGAGATGCTGTTGGCGGACTTGCAGAACTGCTAGGAGCTGATTTAAGAGACAATCAACTCACAGGATTGATGGACTTTTCAGAGACTAGTATTACGAGTTTGAATGTGTCAGGAAATAATCTCCAGTTTGACGACTTAGAGCCATTGGTAGGCATTACTACACGTGATTTTAGCAATCAAGCGAGTATCAAATTCAATGAGTACAATCCGGAAATTGACTCTATTAGGGTTCGATATACGAATGATTTCAATTTATCAGTGACCATAGGCGGAACAGCTAATCAGTTTCAATGGAAAAGGAATGGTAACAACATTACCACAGGAGTAGACTTTTCTGATAATGGAAACAATTTAGATATTCTGAGCATAGACTATGATAATATGGGAGAGTTTACTGCTGAGGTGACAAGTACAATCGTTTTGGGTCTAACCATCAATGTAGATCCTCAGAAAGTATTTGCTATGGCTGATATGACAGTTGAGGTAAGAAATAATGAAGGAGCCTTATTGCCAGAGAGAGTGAATGGATTTTTATACGAGACTACTCGACTAGCAAAAGGATACACCTTATTAGAAACGCAAAGGAATGTTACAAGTACATTTACTTTTCCAGATGTGGTTCTTGGAAACTATATCATGTCAGCAGAGTCTGACAAGACAAAGTACATCCCTACCTACTTTGGAGAAGGAAATATAGTAGAGTGGGACAAGGCAGAGGTTGTAGAATTTAGAGACGATAGGGCGATCCAACTTGAGATGACTACAATCCCACCTCCATTAAATGAAGGAGACGGTGATGGAACATTAGATATTGTGATAGAAGAAGATTTTGGTGATGGTGAGGGCAGAGTGGACGCCAGAAGAAGAGCGGCGAGAAGGAAGTGTGGACTAAGAAGAAAGCGAACTGGAGGTAGAACAGAAGTTGATGAGGATGGCTTTGAGTTGATAGCTTATGGAGAGACGGATGAAAATGGAGAATTCCAGTTTGATTTCTTACCAGCAGGTACCTATCGTTTCTTTGTGGAGTATCCGGGTATCCCATTAGACGATGCATCCTTTGTAGAATTTGTAGTAGGTGAAGCAGGAATCAGTAATACAGATTTCAAATTAGAAGCCTTTGCGACGGAAAACGGTATTGAGGTCACAATAGATGTAGTGTTGGGTGTGATTTTCGATTATTTCAAGAATCTACAGATTTATCCAAACCCAAGTAGCGATGTATTGACTGTAAGCTATCGTCACTTAACTACTGATGCGGTAAAATTAGAGCTAGTAGACTTGACAGGCGCAGTACTACTTCAAAGGGATTTACAACGAGGATATGATCAAGACCTTACGTTGGATGTAAGACCATATGAGGCAGGTATCTATCTCTTACGAATTTATGATTCCAATAGTAGAGAGAAGAATGTAGTCACTTATCGAATTATGATTCAGGATTAACCCCAAAAAAAAG
>CAYGTD010000555.1:0-1631 GCA_964352725.1 uncultured Roseivirgaceae bacterium | reverse complement strand
TAACGATTTCTTTGTCAGCTTACTTGACATGAGCACAGAATGGAAAGCCACTGATAATACCAAAGAAATATTTGAAGGTTTAGACCGAAAGACTGGTGAAGTTAAATTCACAGCAACTCGTGCTGATCTTATTTTTGGATCAAACTCTGAATTGAGGGCATTAGCTGAAGTATATGCCAGTGCAGATACGAAAGAGAAGTTCGTTAAGGACTTTGCAGCCGCATGGGATAAAGTGATGAATTTGGATAGGTTTGATTTGATCTATCAATAAGCTTGCAATGGGGGTTGGTTATTAGTTGCCAGCTCATATGTGTAATTCGAAATATAAATAAAAGGGCTCCTGATGGAGCCTTTTTATATTTTTTGTCACTTTGTTGGCTCGGCAAATTGAGATCTATTTTAGTACATTTTGGCCGATATTAAACTGCATAGCTTTGCGGCCAAAGACTTTAATGATATTAATAACTCAGCTTAGCCGACTAATTGGGTATTCCATCACAGTCAGAATGCTTTCAGTACCTTTCCCACTGGTCTAAAATCTTTGCAATACAGCGTCAAAGTTCCTTAATGACTGTAAAAAATCTATTCTCCTCATTCCCAATACTATATTGGTATTTCAGTTCTCCATTGAATTGGATAGATGTCAATCGGGCATTATTATTCCCCTTTTGAATTTCGCATACCAAAGTATCTCTATCAAGATCATTCCATTGAATGTAAGTAGTATTACCCTTGTCGTTAGGAGTTAAATTCATTTCATAGAACTTATCGCTTTGGTTTATTGAGAAATTTTTTGGGTTATCCAAATTACCAAAAAACACTTCCTCAACCTTGCCATCAATCAAGTAGAAAACCTTGATGTTATCTACATCAAATGCTCTTGGCTCTGATGGGTCTAACAAGTCTAAACTATCTTGACTTATTACTGATATCCCCAAATCAACAAACACGTCTCCGCAACAGTCCTTTGAGCAACCAAAAAAGGAGAAAGAACAAATAATTGTAATTAGAGTGAATATTATATTTTTCATAATTATCAGGGGCTTATATTGTAAACCATTCCTCTTTGGCCTCATACATCCATTTTAGTAGTGCAGATTGGTATTCATCCGAATACTTTTGTTTTATGAATCACCATGCCAAGCTATTGTGGAATGCCTGTCCTAGTTTTTTGAAAAAAACTCAATAATAAGCCCCAAACAAAATCATCATCTCATCTGTGCTTTTGAGTCCAAATCTGAGGTCGCGCTCCTCGTAATTGTTATAAGTAGCTTCAAGTTTCAGCCCTTCGCCTGCTTTTAATGCTAAAGGTGGATCTAGCTGTAAGATTGGAGGATGCTCCCAATCATAGGATACATAAATCAGTTCACCATTTCTTTCGCCTCCATCAATATACACATTGAATTGTGTCATGTGCTCATGGGCGTGAGACCAAAGCTGAAATACATTTCTATCATCCTGAAAAGTAAAAGTCGCGGTGATGGTAGTCACTTTCCCAGCAGGTAAGAATAAGTCAAGATTATTCAAATTAAGGATCTGAGCTTCTTTCACAACTTCTGCTTCATCTACGGTGTACAGGTTGGCATAAACTTCACCGATTATTACTTCATCTGTATTATTTACATAATGGC
>CAYGTD010000554.1:0-1632 GCA_964352725.1 uncultured Roseivirgaceae bacterium | reverse complement strand
TTGTGATACTGCAGTGTTATTACCAGGACCCGCGTGTGCTTGCTGCCTTTGGCCTTGCTGCCCGGCCACCATTTCCTGAAGGCCATGAGGTTGAATCGGGAGACTGGTCGCTGCTTGACCCGGTGAAAGCGCGTAAACCTTTTTATCGACCGGTTTGAGGGAGCTTGCAGTTCAACTTGTGTTGTGCGGTTCTAATCGAGCTCAGTCGAGGTTGAGTGTCGCCCGATCCAATGGTTCCAGACGCTCGTCCGGATCGATCGAGGGAATGGCCGACAATAATAGTTTTGTGTAGTCGTGCTCTGGATGGTCGAACAATCGATCCACCGGTCCGGCTTCAACCACATTACCGTGGTACATCACCAGGGTTTCATCACAGAAGTAGCGCACCACGTTCAGGTCATGGGCCACAAACAGGTAAGTCAGGTTCATGTCCTGCTGCAGGTCACGTAACAGGTTAAGCACCTGCGCCTGTACCGAAACGTCGAGGGCAGACACAGCCTCATCGCATACAACAAGCCGCGGGTTAAGAATCAGGGCCCGGGCAATGCCAATGCGTTGGCGCTGACCGCCGGAAAAGGCATGGGGAAACCGTGAACTGGCATCGGCATCCAGGCCAACCCGGTTCAACATGTCGGCGACCCGGGCGCGGTGTTGGCTGGTATCCCCAGGTTCGTGGATGATCAATGGTTCGGCCACTATATCCCCCACTTTCATTCGTGGATTTAAGGACGCGAACGGGTCCTGAAAAATCATCTGCAGTTCTTTGCGCAGTGGCTTGAGTGCCGCGTCGCTCAGGCGGCAGAGATCAACGGGCCCGCCTTTGCTCTGGTAAATAGCAGCACCTGAAGTTGGATCCAGTGCACGCAGGATGGCGCGAACCAGTGTGGTTTTGCCTGAACCGGATTCACCGACAATGCCGAGGCTACCACCCTCTGGTACGCTGAATGAGACGTTGTTGACGGCAGTGAACTCATCTACCTGGCGACGAAAAAGACCCTGCTTCATGACCGGGAACTTCACCGTCAGGTTCTGTACGTCCAGCATGGGCGTCATGGTTTGAGTGCCAGAGGGATGCGCTCGGCTGGCAGCGCTACTTGCCTGCCGTCCTTAATCGCCACCAGTGGATGCGGGAGCAGGTCTTCGTCCGTAACCAGATCAACAACCGTTGTCAGTCGCCCCGTGGCAGTGGCGGCTGGCATCGCAGCAAGCAACCCTTTTGTGTAGGGGTGCACCGGTTCCTTTAGAATCTGCCTGACTGAACCGGTTTCCAGCACGCGACCCCGATGCATCACAACGACATCATCTGCAATTTGCGCAACCACCCCAAGATCGTGAGTAATAAACAGCACGCTGGTATCCAGTGCGGATTTCAGCTCGCGGATAAGCGCCAGTATTTCTGCCTGGATGGTCACATCCAGTGCGGTGGTGGGTTCGTCGCAGATCAGCAGTTCCGGGTTGCAGACCAGCGCCATGGCGATAACCACCCGTTGACGCATGCCGCCGGAGAATTCGAAAGGGTACTGGGACATGCGCTGGTCTGGATCGGGAATGCCCACCCGGGCCAGCATGTCGGCGGACAGCCGGAACGCTTCGTTGTCGCTGACGTTCTGGTGCGTCAGGATGGCTTCCATC
>CAYGTD010000553.1:0-1634 GCA_964352725.1 uncultured Roseivirgaceae bacterium | reverse complement strand
ACTTCTGGAGCCAAAGTTATAGTGATTTTAGAACCCAAGTTTTGCAGCTCAGCTGAACCACTTTTGCCAGAAAATGAAGATTTCAATTGGTATTCAAAAAATGAATCCAATGTGATTACCCACCGTTGGGATAACGAGTATTCGCCTGATAAAAAAGCAAGGAACCTCTGACCAGGCTGTACTTTTCCTTTTGTTGCTTGATTCCCACCATATGTATTAAACCCTTTTACTTGAGTGGCAAGAAGATAATAATACCCGATTGAACCTTTGATAAGGAGAAAATGGCTAGATATTGGAATCAATTTTTGAGCTACCAAATTAAGGCTCGATTGAAATGAGCCCCTCCCTGTTGCATCTATTCCATTCTTATAAGGATCCAATTTTTCATATTTTCCTGTTGGAAAAACTTCTTGAACAATAAAGCGCACATCAGGAATCCAGGAATTTGGCGTATCTCTAGCAAGCTCTAACCCAAGACGTACAGTTGTATCTTGCAAATGGGTTGCATGTTTTCCATTTGAATAACGAGAAACAAAGGATGTAAAAATATCAATGCCAATAAGATCATTTATTCCGAATAAGAACTCAACAAATGGATTGATCGCATATATTTTGTTAATTTCTTCAAGATTCCAGTTGTTATCATATTCACCATATGTAAGGGTTATTGCTCCATAGATTGCTAGAACAGGATGACCGGGCTGTGCATTGACAGCAGGTGGAGGCAATAATGCGCCAGTAAACCATGGGATGTACGGAGGGTTTGTGTGTTTAATGTCATCGTATGTTCTTTGACGTGAAAAAAGTGACAGCGGAATAAAGAACATGGTAAAAGCCAGTGCCATTATTTCGAATTTAATGTATTTATAACTCATAAAAAGGTGATTTAGAGCATGTTTCAACTAATGCTCACTGATTCTGATTTATCTTTGACACTTCCTTATATTCCGTACAAGAAGCATCACTGCTACCAATACAACCGCTGAGGTTCCAATTCCTACAGTAATGGCAAGGTACGAGAGTAAGGCAGATAATTGCACTTAGACCTAATCCTATTTGAGGTCTTACTAGAGCGTAACTACACATATATCTTCTTGATTTGAAGCCGGTTGCGCTCTCTGCAAGGTAGCAAATAGCTCCTGGTAATTCTCCCCCAGCTGGCATGCCTTGAAAAAATTTAACTGCCGCGAACAAGATAGTAGAATAGGTAAGCCAATGCTCATAGGAAATGAAAAATGACAGCACTGCCAAGCTCCAAGAGGGACGTGTTGCAATTAATAGTGTAAGAGGAAAAGCGACTTTTCTACCATGTTCATCACCTTTTTTACCAAAACACCATCCACCCAATGCTCTTGCAGCTCCATTTGCTAGAGCTAAAAATACAAGAAGAAGTATTGTGCCTGAGGTTATAATCTCAGCTAAAGAAATATCAAATCCTGCAGCTTTTCTTTCTATTATTAATGGCCAGGATAGGAAAATACCTATTTCATACCACTCAAGAGAGCTCCCAATTGTAACTGCGGATAAAATTAGCGTCTGTGAATCAACATTGGAGCCAATTGAGGGTTTTTGCAGTTTTGTTTCCATAATTCAAATTGTATTTATTAAATAATTTTTTCCCCAGATAAAAAGTA
>CAYGTD010000552.1:0-1637 GCA_964352725.1 uncultured Roseivirgaceae bacterium | reverse complement strand
GGCTGGGAGATGACGACGACACAGCCTTTAACCGCCAGGTCATAGACCGACTTGCCCAACTGCACGTGGAACGGTTTTTCATGCACGGCAACCGTGATTTCCTGATTGGCGAGAGTTTCTGTCGACATACGGGCTTCGAGTTATTGTCCGATCCCACAGTCATCGAATGCGGCGGTCTGCAAACTCTGCTGCTCCATGGTGACAGCCTCTGCACGCTTGATACCGAATATATGAAGGTTAGGACAATGCTCAGAAACCCTGAGGTGCAACGGGACCTGTTGTCCAAGACGCTCGAAGAACGCGCTGCAATTGCCACGGGTGCCCGCGATCAGTCCAGGGAACATACGAGGGAAACCGCAGAGGACATAATGGACGTGACCCCGGCTGAAGTGGTCAATATGCTGGAGCTGCACCAGTGTGAGCTGATGATTCATGGTCATACCCACCGGCCGGCCAGGCATTCCCTGACCGCGTCTGACAAGCCCGCAAGCCGGATTGTGCTGGGCGACTGGGACCGGCAGGGCTGGCTGTTAAGAGTCGATGAAGGACGCTCTGAGCTCACTTCGTTCTCAATTTCCGACTAAAAGCCCGTTATTAGCCAACGTAGGCCCCACTGTGGAACCTGAATTCATCATCGGACGTCACTACCAGCTGCGCGTCCTGTTCCAGGAACACCTGTACGCGGTCATCAACTTCTGAGCCAATAGCGAAAGATTCAGCCATGTTCAGGTAGACCTCAAAATGGCGTTGTTCTGACTTGAGCAGGGACGCATAAAAATCTCCCAGTTCTGCGTCTACCTGCTCGATCACGCAGGCAAACCGTTCACAACTGCGCGCTTCCACGACGGCGCTGACAATAAGCGTATCCACAAGACGTGCGGGCTCATGCGTTCGCACGGCCTTGCGCAACTCACCCGCGTAGCGTGACGGTGAAACATGGTCGTAGGCAATACCACGCCTCGTCATAATGCCAAGCACCTGCTCAAAGTGCCGCAGCTCCTCGCGCGCGAGCTTCGATAACTGCATCATCATTTTGGGTTTATCCACATAGCGGTACATCAGGTTCAGTGCTGTGGAAGCGGCTTTCTTCTCACAGTTGGCATGATCAACGAGTAGTATTTCAAGGTGTTCGGGAACGGCGTCGAGCCATGCCCGGGGAGTACTCACCTTTAAAAAACTGTTGACATTCATAGTCTTACGCCACTGCTTTTACTTAACTTTAGGCACCGATTCAGGTATCATCTGGCACCTTTTTAAGGCCACACCCTCTCGGGTCAGGCCTTCCCGTAACCGTCCATATATGAGGAATGATCCGTGCTTGAAGCGTATCGAGAACACGTTGCCGAACGAGCCGGTATGGGCATTGTGCCTAAACCGCTCTCTGCTGAACAGGTCAGCGAACTGGTTGATTTACTGAAGTCTCCGCCCGCCGGCGAGGAAGACTTTATTCTTGATTTGATGACTAACCGCGTTCCAGCAGGTGTTGATGATGCCGCATACGTCAAAGCAGCCTTTCTGGCTGACGTTGCCAAAGGTGACGCCACATGTCCGTTGATCGACCGGAAGGCCGCGACAAAACTGCTTGGCACCATGCTGGGTGGCTACAACATCGAGCCGTTAATAACCCTGCTGGATGA
>CAYGTD010000551.1:0-1641 GCA_964352725.1 uncultured Roseivirgaceae bacterium | reverse complement strand
CTTCCGTATTGCTGATCCAACCAAGAAAAAGATTGTAGATGATGATGCCATTACTGCTGATATGAAGTTAACAAGTGTTGGAGCTAAAACAATGTTCACAAAAGGCAATAGTTTGTATAGCTTCAAAATGAATTAAGCAGTTCTTTGATCCGTACAAATTTCTGCATAAATAGGAACAAAAAAAAGCCGGTGTGAAACTTTTTCACACCGGCTTACTTTCGATATACACCTTAAGATATCTTTCGATTGTCTTCCGAAGCCTACCAGTGGTAGACTAATAAACCAATGTCTAGCCATTCTTTAAATGTTGGCTTGATCCTTCTTCTCAGAGTTCGCAAATACTTCGGCATATCCTTTTTGAGAGCAGGATGAAGAGAGATTTTATCGATATCTTTGATATCAACCCACATCCATTTGGAGTGCTCTTTGGAAAGTTTGTTGACCTTGAATTGCTTCTCTACTTTCCACAATAGACAATGAAATTCCAAATGTCCAGAGGAAGAAGTCATAATTTCGATTTTTTGTCCAGGTGGACGAAAAACTCCGGTTTCTTCAAATAATTCTCTGCGAGCCGTTTCTTCAGGTCGTTCACCTTTTTCGCTATGACCACCAGGCAAGCACCAAGTTCTCGGATATGTTTCTGTGTGGTTGCGTTTCAGAAGAAGTATTTTTGAGCCGTCCGAGAAGAGATAACCGGCCCCTTGCTTCTTCTTCATTATGCTTTAGGTCCAGTTTTGAGCGAAACTCTTTTTAGTTTTGCCATATGGCGATCCGGTTTCCCTTTGAGACCGTGCATTTCATTTTTGACTTCTTTTACGATATCTGAAGCATTGGTTGCATCAAGTTTTTTTGAATCACCTTGCTTGGTGATTGATTTTGTATCTTTTCGGAAAAAGCCTTTAGTCAAGAAATAGCATTTGTGATGCGGATTCCATGATATGACGATTGTCCAAGAACCATCATCCCAATTTCTTTGGGACACCATGATTCTTGGTAATTTATCATCGAATACTTGTCTAACATGCATATCAGCTTTTTTTAGACCAGCAGATGCATATCCAAGAGATATTTTTGCATAGTTTGTCAACACTTCTTCAATACCAGTACGGAAGTTTACTTCCACACTGTACCGAGTGCTATCATTTGCTTCATTAATTAACCAGCCTACAAAATCTTCCATTGTTTCACCTTACAGTAAGCAAATACCTGCGAATGCACAAATTAGGATCTTAATGATCCACCAAATAATTAATCCTACGACGCCAAATCCAAGAATCCATTCTTTAACAGCCATTAATCTTTCGAGAAAAGTTTTACGTTGTTGTGGATCTTGTGGTTGTATTTCTTCTGTCATTTTAAACTTCCTACAAAATTTGAAGCACGATTAGAGGCATCTTGATCTATTGCATTATAACCTTTATCTGAAACACCATAAAAATCTAATTTTGATGTTTGCATCAATGCACTTTTTAACATTTTCTGAAGCATGTCTGCCATTTCTGGATGTTGCTTAAGAACTTGAGCAACAGCTTTTCTGTTTTCTGGCTTCTGTAATTGATTAACTAAATTGATTTGATTGATTTCTGAATATCTTCCAGGTCGATTTAAACGCATATCAGCAGTAGGATTGCCGCCTTCAAT
>CAYGTD010000550.1:0-1648 GCA_964352725.1 uncultured Roseivirgaceae bacterium | reverse complement strand
GAATCTGCAATAATAGTTCTGAGCGAGCTGCTCGTTCTTCCTATTTTCGTTCCAAGTATCTAAGGCGAATGCTCCATAAATACCGATGATGAGCACCAGGATTTCGAGTAGGTATTCGGGCCATTTTTCAGAGAGGGTGGTGAGGATGCGTTTCATTTCAATAATCACATTTTGATGCTAATAGAGGTTTTAAAGCTTCGACTCTGTCAAGAATTTTTCTGTAGTGAATAATATTTCTATCATTTACTGCAATCACAACAGAGGCCATGTGATTCAATTTAGCAATTTGGTCACTCTTGAGTGCTGATCGGTCCAGCTTGGAAAAGTCCACAATGGTAGAATCTAATCCTTCTTTGAAGAATGGCGTATTTACCAACCCAATACTATATAGGTTGTTGATCTCAAACATTTCATTTAATGCGATAAGACCGTTTGTACTTATGTTTCCGGACAATCCATCCGCTTCTTGAAAATAGTTACCCAATTTTTTCTTTACTTCCTGATCAGTGAAGCTATTCAGGTTTCCGCTCGATTTAAGATCATTATAACCAGCAGAAATAGGACTGAACTGGTAACTGATTTTTGCAGTAGCCTCAAGCATTAGGGAAACGACACGCTTTTTGTCAGGTATACCCTCCTGTAATTCTGCTAACATCTGATTGCTTTTAACCAACCGCTCACTAACAGTTTCAATTAAGTCAATCAACTTTTCTTCATCCTGATCAAGGTCTTCATAGAATCTGCAATAATAGTTCTGAGCGAGCTGCTCGTTCTTCCTATTTTCGTTCCAATTATTCAGAGCGAAAGCCCCAAGGATACCAATCGTGATAACCAATATCTCCAAGAGATATTCCGGCCATTTTTCAGAGAGGGTGGTGAGGATTCTTTTCATAGTTGTTCGAGTTCAATGTTGATTACATCTATTAGGTTCTTAATTCCCTTCTCTACTTTCTTGGCTCGATATATTACTGCCTCATTTTCACCCATGACCATAGCGACGAATTTTTGAAATCTCCTGTCTTTTTTGATGCGTACGTAATCAGCAGGAGCGACTTCAAAAGTCCCATAGTCATCCGAAAATATCATATCAAAGGCCGAAGTGTCTGCAAATGAAATTTCCATTAATCCTGGAGTAATGTGATGAATTCTGGTCTGTACTCGCTCTTCTTCATAGCGGCGGTAGTAGGAGTAGGTAGATTCAAATAGCTTAGTAATGGATTGACGCAAACTATCATTTTGAATCATGCCAACTCCTTTGGAAATAAGAAGCTTATATCCGGAAATGTTTGGATCAAAATGCGGTGTAACTCGCAACCGAGCCATGTTGTCCGAAAAGGCTTGGTTTGGAGCGTCATAGCTTTCAATGAAGTCTAACAGCATTTTGCCCCCATCCCTAATGGATCTCATGTGCATCAGATCATCTTGAATTCCCAATAAGTCTTCTTTTAGATTACTTCGAATTTCTTTCAAAATCCGCACTTCTGTTGCCGCATTATCTCTGCTTTCTTTCCAGCTATCTACAGCAAACGCCCCATAGATACCTATGATGAGTACTAGGATTTCCAATAGGTATTCTGGCCATTTTTGAGAGAGGGTGGTGAGGATTCGTTTCATTGATATAATTCAGAGGAGATATTTGCATTAACTC
>CAYGTD010000549.1:0-1650 GCA_964352725.1 uncultured Roseivirgaceae bacterium | reverse complement strand
GTACTATAGGTACAACGATATGAGAGGCGTGAATGTCTTTGAAACAAGTAAAGAAGACACTGTAAAATATGATGGATTAAAACTGCGCGTTGGAGGTGATTTCGCAATTCAATTGCAAGGATTGAATCATGAAAATGCTGCTGGCGTTGATCCGTTGATTGAGTTAGCGAACAACTTTGCATTACCTACTGCCAATCTAAACTTGGATGCTCAGTTGGAAGATGGAATGAGATTGCATATGAGAATCTATTTGTCTTCAAGGCATCATGCGGAAGCCTGGGTAAAAGGTGGTTACCTTCAATTCGACAAACTAGACTTTATTAGTCCTGGATTTTTGGGAGGTTTTATGGACATAGCGACTATTAAAGTTGGTATGGATGAAATCAACTATGGTGATACACACTTCAGACGTTCTGATAACGCAAGAGCAATTTATAATCCATTTGTGGGTAATTATATCATGGACTCTTTCACTACTGAACCATACATGGAAGTAACCATTCAAAGCAATGGTATTATAGGTGTACTTGGAGCTACTAATGGCCGTTTGAATCAATCACCTACGAACAAGCCAGGATTTGGAGGATCTCCAGCGGATAAGGGTCGTGTATTCTATGGTAAGCTGGGTTATGACAAGCAAATGAATGATGATCTAAGGTTACGTTTAACTGGCTCTTTTTATAGCAGCTCTGATGAAAGCACCAGAGACTATTTATATGCTGGAGATAGAGCGGGAGCCAGGTATTACAACGTGATTGAAAGTATTGCTAATGGAGGTGGTGATTTTGAGCCTAGATTTAGTCCTGGATGGGGATCTCTTAGTGCAATTCAAATAAACCCATTTGTAAAATATAATGGTATCGAATTTTTCGGGGTGTATGAAACCACAAAAAATAGCGATAGTGATGTAGGTGGAAACTTCACTCAGTTAGGTGCTGAATTACTCTATAGATTTGGAGGCAAAGAACAATTATTTGTCGGTGGTAGATACAATGCTGTGAGTGGTGAAGTTGCGGATGGAGCTTCTACACAGGATATAACAAGAACCCACTTCGGTTTCGGATGGTTTCTAACCAATAATGTTGCAATGAAAACTGAAATCGTAACCAACAAATATGAAGGTGACGGATGGAATGGCTCTAAATTTCAGGATGCTAAATTTAATGGATACGTGATTGAAGCCACTATAGGTTTCTAATTTAGGTCAACCTTAATGGATGAGGCCGCTCAATTTTTGAGCGGCTTTTTCTATTTATAAGGCGGTTACTTTCATCCGAATCACAAAGGCAATTTCGATATCGTCGGTCACCTTAATCATCCCAAACATTTTGGTGGGAGGCTCAATATTAAAATCGGTCATCAATAATTCCTTATCTCCTTTTAGAGTCATTTGCGCAGAAGAGTGATTGATTACCTGACCACCTTCAATCTTAATCTTCTTCTTAACCCCAGCTAGTAATACTTCCACTTCAGCATCCACATCCAATTCTTCGAAGGCGTCATTGTGGGGGTGGAGGGTTATAGAATTCAATTGCAGATAGAGGTAGGGTTCAGATTCAGCTTTGAGTAGTTCCTGAAAATCACTGTTCATCGCCTGGATACCACAGTCGAATTTATTCACCTGGTATTTGAGTTTGAGGCCGTCAAATT
>CAYGTD010000548.1:0-1662 GCA_964352725.1 uncultured Roseivirgaceae bacterium | reverse complement strand
GTTATGAGCGTTGCGGTATTGGCGATGAGTCTCCCACAGTGCTTTCCGTGCGCGACATGGCTTCGGGTGAAACACAAACGCGTCGTCAGGCCTGGCGGGACTTACTGGCCTCGTTGACCTCGCGCTTCGTCTGGAAAGAAACAGCGATGCCAGCACCCGGGGTGGACGGCACTGCAGTCGATGACTCGGTGATTGCCGAGTATTTCTCCGCGTTGAGTCGTGCCGATATAGAGATACTGAAAGCACTACCCATGTATCTGTTTATGTTCGCGCAAAGAGCACATGCTCTCGGAGTGCCGGAACTGCGACTCTGTCGTCCTGTTGGTGGCAAGGCAACGCCCTACATGATTGGGGAGATTGAACGGGGGCTGCAGTGCCGCTACTGGGAAAATTACGGTAGCGCAGAACTGGGCACCGTCGCCGTGGGTTGCCGGCACAATGTGCTTTACCCGATCGACCATCTGTTTTATCTCGAGTTCGTGCGCAATGGCAAGGTGGTTCCGCGCGGTGAGATTGGTGAGCTTGTCATTACCGACCTGCGCAATTTTGCCTGCCCGTTGATTCGGTATGCGACAGGCGACATCGGCCGTTTTGTCGACCCCTGTTGTGATGGGAGTGACAACAGCTTCGAGGTGTTTGGCCGTATTCAGGAAACGGTGGTGACAGCGCAGGGGGACATTGTGCGACCGGATTTGCTATTGGACCTGTTCCTTGCACATGCTGATGTCAGTTTCGCAAAAGTGATTCAACGCGGCGACGACCGATTTGTCGTGCAGTGTGTCGGTAACATCGACGACAGCGCGGCCCTTGAAGCAACGTTAAATCAGTTGCTGGACAGTTTCCTCGGATATCCGGTGAAGCTGCGGTTGCAGGAAGTGCGGCGAATTGCGCCCGAGGGATCAGGCAAATATCGGCTGGTGGAAAGTGACAGCTTTACCCGGTTTCATAAGGACCTCAATGCTGCCTGATACACTGAAGAGCGACTTTCCTCTGCTGAGTCGCCGCATCAACGATCAACCCCTCACCTACCTGGACTCTGCCGCAACCGGGTTAAAGCCGCAGACAGTGATTGATGCCGTTTGTGGTTTCTATGAGAACTCCACGGCAAACGTGCATCGCTCTGTGCATCAGCTGAGTGAGGAGGCAACGGACGCCTTTGAGGCAACTCGTGACAACATTGCCCTGATGCTAAACGCCGACAGTCGCGAAATTGCCTTTGTGAAAAACGCGACTGAAGCATTTAATGTCATCGCACATTCCGCCATTCCATTGGGTAAAACGGCACTTGCACCATCGGAGCACCACTCGAACCTGCTGCCCTGGCGTCGCGGCGACTATTGCTACCTACCGCTGTTGGAAGACGGCACCATTGACGTCGCTGCCAGTCAGGCGCTGATTTTACGTGAGCGACCGGCGGTTCTTGCGCTCAGCATGGTCAGCAATGCGCTGGGGGTTAAGAACCCGGTGCCCGCCCTGGTGTCAGCGGCCCGGGAGTGTGGAGCGGTCGTGGTTCTGGATGCATCGCAGGCGGTGGGCCACTATCCCCTGAATGTTCGCAATCTTGATTGCGATTACCTGTGTTTCAGTGCCCACAAAATGCTGGGTCCGTCCGGGGTAGGTGTGCTTTACCAGAGTGAAAATTCGCCGTTGCAGGTTGAGCCC
>CAYGTD010000547.1:0-1664 GCA_964352725.1 uncultured Roseivirgaceae bacterium | reverse complement strand
CTTTGGATCAATCCATCTATGCATCAAAGCCTTTCTGAATCTTTAAAGTTTATCCACACTCTTAAAATGTTCACTACACGATCATCATATGTATAGAAAATAGTTGTCTGAGGTGAGTGTTGATATTCTTTGGTTCCAGGTTTTCTAATGGAGTCTTTTTGGCGATGTGGTGCTTCCTTGATTCTTTCTAAACATTCTTCGAGGCGTGTGAAAAACTTTTTGAGCTCTGTTTCAGTCCATTTTTCATCAAGATGTTCAATGATTTCATCTAATCCCTTATTCGCTTCATCTGTCCAAACAACCTCTAAAGCCATTTCTCATATTTCTTCCTTACTTCATCATGAGAGGTTACCTTTCCTTCTTTCACTTCCTTGAGTGCTTGATCTAATGAAGATGATAGCTCCGATTCATGATCCAAGAACATTTCCATCTTAGAAATATCCTCTTCACCAAAGTGCATCACTCGCTCAATCAAATGATATTTTCTTGCTTCAATATTCATCTAAACAAAATAACGATAAATTTCGGAAATCATTCATCATACAATCCCTTTTTAAAAAGGGAAGATAAAATTGTAAGGAGTAACTCCTTGATGCTCCCTAAACTAGCTAGCCAACCTCCTTTGGATCAATCCATCCACTAAGTCACAGAATTTGCTTGGTGGAAGGGTTCTCCATTTTTCTAGCTGGAGGCTTCCAGACATGTTGATGTAGTTATCAATATTAAAAAGCTTCATCTCCTCCTCGACATGCTCTCTAAAGTTGACAGCAGCAATCCATCCTTCTTCTACTTCTTCGAACCATTCTTCATAGTAGCAATCATCGCTTCCATGAAAGTTCATCACATGCTCTCCTATCAGCACAAACTTGTTGAGTCCAAAATCCATCATATGCTCTAGGATATTTCTTTTCAATTGCATCACATCATTATTGATAGCATCATTCCACTCCCCGATCATCTCCATTACAACAAATCCTCGATCATAATCAGCATATATAATCTTAATATAGAGTGTTTCAGATCCCATAAAGTCCCAAGCAGGATCTATATAATAGCCATAGATATTTTCTGAGTATAAGTCGTAGTTATATTCCTTTTTTGCAAAAGGAGAATTATCATCATAGCTAGAATTATAGTATTGATTCCAGCGCTCATATGGAGTAATCGTATGCACAGAATAAAGGGTTGGAATGTGAATAAAAAACCCGATCCTGAAATCAGGATCGGGCTTTAAACTTAAAAAGTATCTAATTAGTTTCCGAAGATATATCTAACTCCAAATTGCATCTGCCATCTTGAGCTGATTAAACCAGAATCATCCTTACCTAAAAAATCTTCTTTTTCTGTGGCACTTGTATCAAAGGAGTAAGTTGGAATGTTTGTATCTCCTTGAAAACCTTCAAAATTCAAGACATACAGTCCAGTACTACTACCATCACCAGTGAAATATCGCTTACCCCACTCCCCATTGACTAAATTTCCAAAATTGAAGATGTCAAATGACAACTGAATCGTATTTCTCTTTCCATTTGCCAACTCAACGTAGAAATCCTGAAGTAGTCTAAAATCTAAGATGCTTGTAAATGGAAGTCTACCCATATTCTTCTCAGCATACTGACCTCTACACTCACTAAAAAAATCATCATTATCAATGAAAATATTTA
>CAYGTD010000546.1:0-1671 GCA_964352725.1 uncultured Roseivirgaceae bacterium | reverse complement strand
ATATTATCCCTATTGGAATCAAAAAAGGAGAAGTCTTAGGTAAGCCGATATTGGATTTAAAAGAAAAACCTATCATCAACGATGTAGATACCATCACCATGTATGTAGGTCCTAAAAATCAAGTGGAATGGGAAGAATATATACTTTCTATCCAACCAAAAAGAATCATATTCAATCCTGGAGCTGAAAACCCATCACTGAAAAATAAAGCAAAAGAAAACGGTATAGAAGTATTGGAAGCATGCACTCTTGTAATGCTAGGAAGCGCACAATATTAGGCGAATCCCATCCTTGCAAAAAGACCTCAGAATAGGGATATTTTTAGTAGCTTTGCAGCTTCAAATAAGATAAAATTTTATCTGGAATGAGACGGAAGTTTATAATCATTTAGATCTGACAAAACCCACACCATTCCAATAATAAATCAACATAAATGGCAGACAATAAAGAAAACAACAAAGGCAATTATTCAGCGGATAACATTCAAGTACTTGAGGGTCTTGAAGCTGTGCGTAAAAGACCTGCGATGTATATTGGTGATATTGGCGTTAAAGGCCTCCATCACATGGTTTGGGAAGTGGTGGATAACTCCATTGATGAGGCATTAGCTGGACACTGTGACACCATCACTGTTGAGATCAACACGGACGAATCAATTACCGTGACGGACAATGGACGTGGTATCCCTGTAGATATGCATGAAAAAGAAGGTAGAAGTGCACTCGAGGTGGTAATGACCGTACTTCATGCTGGAGGTAAATTTGATAAGGATACCTACAAGGTTTCTGGAGGGCTTCACGGAGTTGGGGTTTCTTGTGTGAATGCTCTTTCTTCTAGACTAATGGCCACTGTTCATAGAGATGGAAAAGTATATGAACAAGAATACAACATAGGCGTACCGCAAGCGCCTGTTAAGGAAATAGGCAGTACAGATATCAGCGGAACGATCATTCATTTCCAACCGGACATGAGTATCTTTTCCGCTAATAAATACAATTCAGAAACAGTAGCTACTCGATTGAGAGAGCTTTCTTTCTTGAACGCTGGAATCACCATTCATATGATAGATCACCGTGACCTTGATGAGTCTGGTGAACCATTGAAAGAAACATTCCATTCTGAAGGAGGCTTAGCTGAATTTGTAGAATACTTAGATTCAACAAGAGAAACGTTGATTCCAAATCCTATCTACATTGAAAGAGACAAGGGAGATGTTCCTGTAGAAGTAGCGCTTAGCTACAATACCTCCTATTCTGAAAATGTTATTTCTTATGTTAATAATATCAATACACACGAAGGAGGAACGCACGTTTCCGGATTTAGAAGAGCATTAACTAGAACACTCAAAAGTTACGCAGATAAATCAGGACTCTTAGACAAAGTAAAAGTAGATATTGCGGGAGATGATTTCCGTGAAGGATTGACTGCTGTTATTTCTGTTAAAGTACAGGAGCCACAGTTTGAAGGACAGACCAAAACCAAGTTGGGCAACTCTGATGTGATGGGTGCAGTAGATACCTGCGTAAGTGAGATTCTAAACGAGTACCTGGAAGAGCATCCAAAAGAGGCGAGGCAAATAGTGGCAAAAGTAATTGTCGCTGCTCAAGCAAGACATGCCGCAAGAAAAGCCAGAGAAATGGTACAAAGAAAGAATGTACTGTCTGGATCCGG
>CAYGTD010000545.1:0-1673 GCA_964352725.1 uncultured Roseivirgaceae bacterium | reverse complement strand
AAAACGGGCGAACGTGGTTGTGCCTTCCCCACCCAGACCATCAGTATCACCGGGACGGCCGCCACCGCCCTCAGCGAATAACACCATGGGCATCATGCCGTCCTCGGCGACTCGAATCATGCGGTCTGTCTTGCGGTGGTTTTGTCCACCCTGTGTACCGGCAAACACGGTGTAGTCGTAGGACATCACCACACAGCGACTGTCCGGGTCGCCGAAGTCAGCACCGTTTATGGCCCCAACGCCCGTAATCATTCCGTCAGCCGGGCTTTTTTCGATAAGCTCATCGATGCTGCGCCGACGGCGCTGCGCCGCCAGCACCATCTGACCATATTCAACAAACGTACCTGAATCGCACAGATTGTTGATGTTTTCCCGGGCGGTGTACTGGTTGGTATTGCGTCTCTTTTCAACGGCCTTTGGCCTGAACTCGTCAAGCGTCGTCTGCCGCCGGGCCACCACCTCCTGTAAGTCCGGGCGGATATAGTCCGGGTCGATAACCTCTTCCTCAATCGCTGCTTCGCTCAACCCTTCCTGCGCGGTGATTTGCAGCAGGGGTTGCTGCTCTGGAATAACGGTACCAGCTTCTACCACCAGTTCATCAATGCGACCGCTCTGTGGTGCCTTTATTTCATGTTCCATTTTCATGGAATCCATAATCAGTAGCGTTTGGCCTTTTCTAACGACATCGCCAGCGATCACGTTGAGTTCAATAATGGTGCCCTGCATCGGTGACAACAACCAGCTGTCATCGTAATCAGCCAGGTTTTGCTCACTTTTTCCGCTTTGGCCATACGTGAGTACGGCCAGTGGGTCCGACGTATCAATGCTCGCGCCCGCCTGCCTGGCAGTAATCGAGTTGGAGTCGCTCACCTGTGGGTACCGCGTAACCCCTTCGTCACTGTTGACCAGCCGTTCAACATTGTCATCAATAAAGCGCGTATGCAGGCGCCAGTTCTGCACTTCTTCCCGGGTGATCAAGGTGCGAAGCAAGGGGATATTGGTGGCGATGCCTTCTATCTGGAATTCAGACAATGCGACGTCTGCTGCGGCCATTACGCGGCGATGATCATCACTCTTGTCGAAGACAATCAGTTTGCCGATCATGGAATCAAAGTGTGGATTGGTGCGATATCCCGAGAACGCACAAGTGTCCAATCGCAGGTTGGGTGAGTAGGGTGGATTAAAGGCGGTGATGGTGCCGGACTGCGGCATTGTGGTGCCGTCACTGGTCATCAACTCTGTATTGATGCGCAGTTGCACGGCAAAACCTTGCGGTTCTTTTGGGTGCAGGAAGTCGGTCAACCGCTCGCCCATACCGATACGCAGTTGGGCTTCCACTATATCGATACACAGGATTGTCTCGGTGACGGTATGTTCAACCTGAAGTCGTGCGTTGGCTTCAATAAACGCGAATTGATCGTTTTCGGGGTTGTACAGGAATTCGATGGTACCGGCACCCTGGTAGTAGACGGCTTTGCCGAGACGTATGCTGGCCGCTGCCATGGTCTCGCGGATGTGATCCGGCAGCAGTGGCGCCGGAGCAATTTCGATGAGTTTCTGGTGACGTCGCTGAAACGTACAGTCCCGGTCGCCCAGCGTGACAATATTGCCGGTCTGGTCGCCCAGAATCTGGACTTCGATGTGGCGTGATTGGCCCATGTACTCTTCGACAT
>CAYGTD010000544.1:624-1675 GCA_964352725.1 uncultured Roseivirgaceae bacterium | reverse complement strand
TTATATGTAAGATATTGTTCTAGCAGTAAATCTTTCTCCTACTTTCATGCCAAGTGGTGAGGCAATAATGACACCGATAGAAAGTGGAATGGCAATGGGCGCTAAAATAAAACCAAGATGCAAATGTTGAACGTCAATCTGTGGTTGATTCAGTAAATTAAGAATAGTTAGAATTAGCGCGGTGGTGAAGATGGTTCCGTAGCTAATGGACTTTGCCTTTTTTATATCGACCTTCATCCAAAGGTTGAGCATGGGGATTGTCAATGAACCGCCACCGAGTCCTGTGAGTGCTGCAACTGCGCCTGCGCTAAGACCTGTGATTATCAATTTTAAGTTGGTAATCTGCTCTTTGAAAGCATGATTTTTTCTTAGCTTATTCAGCGTCCTATAAATAATGTAAATAAGAAGAATACAAATAATTATGTTATAGGTCTTTTTTGAGTAACTAGAATCAATTACTATAAATTGAAGTAGTAGCGAAGAGGTTATTCCCGCACTAATGGCTATTAGTATAGTTTCACTTTTATGAAATTCCTTCTGCAGAAAAAGCCTTAGATTATTTACAAAAGCCGAACACATAGTAGCGAAAATAGTGTTCGCAATAGTAAATCTTACAATTTCAGAATCAGGAATGCCAATACTATGAAGTGCAATAGGAATAATGGCAATCATTATGAAACCTGTACCGATTCCAGTAATGCCTGCAATAAAGCCTCCAACCAAACCAGCAATAAAGAGTAAAAAATAGGTAAGCATAGACATAAAAAAAGCTGCCCTAGAGCAGCTTTCTATTTTTTATCCATTCATTGATACGAGAAACTCTTCGTTGTTGCGAGTCCCACGCATTTTTGAGAGCAGGAATTCCATAGCTTCATTTGAGTTCATGTCAGACATGAATTTACGTAAGATCCAAACTCGTTGAAGTTCTTCTTCAGACATCAACAGATCTTCTCTTCTTGTACCAGAAGCAGGAACATCAATAGCAGGGTATACTCGTTTGTTAGAAAGCTTTCTATCCAGCTGAAGTTCCATATTACCTGTACCTTTGAAT
>CAYGTD010000544.1:0-614 GCA_964352725.1 uncultured Roseivirgaceae bacterium | reverse complement strand
CTTCAAAGATTACTTCATCCATCTTAGAACCAGTTTCGATAAGAGCAGTTGCTATGATCGTTAAAGAACCACCGTTTTCTACATTTCTTGCAGCACCAAAGAATCTTTTAGGCTTGTGAAGTGCGTTAGCATCAACACCACCAGATAATATTTTACCTGAAGAAGGAACTACAGTATTATAAGCTCTAGCCAATCTTGTGATAGAGTCAAGTAGTATAACCACATCATGACCACATTCAACCATTCTCTTCGCTTTCTCAAGTACCATACTTGATACTTTCACGTGACGTTCAGCTTGTTCATCAAAAGTTGAGGCAATAACTTCAGCTTTAACACTTCTAGCCATATCAGTAACCTCTTCTGGACGTTCATCAATCAACAAAATGATCAAGTAACATTCAGGATGATTTTCTGCGATAGCGTTTGCCACATTTTTAAGAAGTACAGTCTTACCCGTTTTTGGCTGTGCGACAATCATACCTCTTTGACCTTTACCAATAGGAGAGAAAAGGTCCAGTATTCTAGTTGAGTAGTTATCAGCTTTTGAGCTAAGTCTAAGTTTTTCTTCAGGGAAGAGTGGCGTTAGGTACTCGAAAGGAACACGGTCTCTTATT
>CAYGTD010000543.1:0-1685 GCA_964352725.1 uncultured Roseivirgaceae bacterium | reverse complement strand
TCTGCACAGAGTGTAACAATCTACTTTGTAGTGCTCCTAAACGAGCTCTCTGCCCAGATAGATTTACAATCGCCTCATCAATATTTTCAATCGCATCTTCTGCATCATCCTTATCTTGGACGTCTAGCCCATCAATATCCAATCCACTTGTAGTAGCATCTGTATCTTGTGGATCATAGGAAATTTTATGAACATCACCACCGAATGCACCAATATGAAATTCAAGTTCACCATTTTCAGATTCACCATTTACCAGAGTGGTTCCATTATAAGTTGTCGATTGTGCAACTCTATCAATTTCTTGTAATAAGGCCTGATACTCAAGATCCAAAAATTCCCTTTCTTCTTCTCCAACCGTATCTGAAGCCGCTTGAACTGAAAGTTCTCTCAACCTTACAAGCATATTTGAAGTCTCTGTCAGAGCACCCTCTGCAACTTGAATAAACGAAATACCATCGTTTGCATTCCTTGTTGCTTGTCTTAGACCTTTTACCTGTGCTTCTAGACTTGTTCCTATCCCAAGACCAGCAGGATCATCACTGGCACTTATAATTCTCTTCCCAGAAGATAGTCGTTCAAGTTCTTTACTTTGATCTTCTGTTGCGTTTCGAAGATTTCTTTGAACTTTCTCCGATGCGATATTTGTACCAATTCTTATGCTCATCTAAGCTCTCCTATTAATCTTGATTTATCCGCATAATTCTTCTCTCTTTATTTATCGGTCTAAAACAATACTAACTTGAGCTTTTTTATCAGTTATTTTGTTTTAATTTGTTTATGATTTTTTGAAATGAAAAAAGAATTAAGGAAGCTTTGATCAAAGGGTTCATGACCTAAATCATGAACCCCTCTGAGCTTAAGATTGACCGCTTCATTTAGAAGCGATCAAATCCCTTAATTCTTTTTTGTTATAGGAATTTGTACTGAGACAAATCCCTTATTATTTTTTACTTACGGTATTAATCGTAGTGCTGCATTTGGCATATTATTTGCCTGAGATAGAGTTGAAATCGCAGCATTCTTAATTATATTCTTAGATGCTAGTTTCGCCGCAGACCCTGCAATATCAGAATCTTGAATCACTGATCTCGCTTCATCTGTGTTAATACTCTGAGTCTCTAAGTTCTGTACAGTTGATTTTAGTCGACTCTGTAAAGCACCCAGACTTGCTCTTTGCCCTGATATATTTTGGATTGCCTTATCAACATATTCAATTGAGTCTCTTGCATCCTCTTTCTCGCCCACACTTAGTCCATCTACTCCTAAGCTTTCTGCTTTTGCATCAGTTGTAGCAGGATCGAAACTAATCTTATGAACATCACCAGCAAAAGTACCTACATGGAATTCTAAAACTCCTCTATCGGCCTCACCATTTTATAATGATGTACCGTTAAATTGAGTTGATTCTGCGATACGGTCAACCTCACTTATTAAGGCCTTATACTGCATATCCTAAAAACCTCTTTCATTTTCACCAACGGTATCTGAAGCTGCTTGGACTGATAGTTCTCTTAATCTAACAAGCATGGTCGATACTTCATTTAGTGCACCTTCTGCAACCTGAATCATGGACACGCCATCATTTGCATTTCTCGTTGCTTGTCTTAAACCTCTAACCTGTGCTTCTAAGTTGGTAGAGATCGCTAAACCTGCAGCGTCGTCTGATGAGTTGATAATTCTTTTAC
>CAYGTD010000542.1:0-1689 GCA_964352725.1 uncultured Roseivirgaceae bacterium | reverse complement strand
CCTCATAATGAGGGTAAAGAGGATGTATATTTACACGGCATTGAAGACTTCCCCAAAATTGGTACAATAATAAATTCAAAAAAAGAGTAGAAAATTGTAACAAGAAAAAGAATGAAGAAGTCAAGATTTACAGAGTCGCAAATTATCAAGGCGATCAAAGAGAATGAGAATGGCAAGAGTGTAGAAATTCTTAGCCGTGAGTTAGGGATTAATCCTGGGACATTTTACAACTGGCGAAAAAAGTACGCTGGCATGGAAGTCTCCCAACTTAAGGAGTTGAAAGCACTGATTGAAGAAAATTCAAAGCTAAAACGCATGTACGCAGACCTAGCTTTGGAAAATACGATGATAAAAGATGTATTGTCAAAAAAGTGGTAGGGCCTTCTGCCAAACGAAAAGCGTATGATTATCTTAATGATTTACATAAAACCAGTAGGGCAAAGCTTTGTAAAGCCTTAAATTTAAGTCGCTCTACATCCTATAGAAAGTCAACAATAGATGACTCAGAGGTAGAGAATAAACTAAAGAGCTTAGCTGATGAATATTCTACAAGGGGTTTTGATTGGTACTATCAGAAGATACGGCTAGAAGGCCTGAAATGGAACAGAAAAAGAGTGTTAAGAGTATACAGAAAAATGGGACTATCCTTGAGAAGGAAGCATAAGAAGCGAATTAATAGACCCTATGTGAATGGGTTGTCACATCCTATATATCCTAATGTGAGCTGGAGTATAGATTTTATGAGTGACTCATTAGAAGATGGCAGAAAAGTAAGGCTATTCAATATAATCGATGATTATAATCGAGAGTGCCTAAGTATAGAGTGTGGTATTAGTATGCCTGCACAACGAGTGACACGCATATTAGATCAAGTGATAGAAACCTATGGTCAACCAGAAAGTATTCGAACTGATAATGGACCAGAATTTATCTCCCATCACTACACAGATTGGTGCAGAGGGCGTGGAATAGATCAGAATTTCATTCAGCCTGGGAAGCCCTATCAGAATGGATATATAGAACGATTCAATCGCACCTTTAGAGAAGATGTGCTTGATGCATATGTTTTCGAGAACTTCTCACAGTTGATGATTACAAGTGATAAATGGCAAGAACAATATAATAGTGGGCACCCTCATCAATCACTGGGAGGTTTAACACCATTAGGCTTTAAAGCTTCACGTCGCAAACATATTGATGCCTACCAAAGAGTCAAGGCTATACAAAGTGATTCTCCTACCGTCGAATCAGCCCTGACTAATTGTTAGTCATCAATCCTAGAAAGCTATGGGAAGTTTAAAAGAAAAATTTAATTTTACACCTGTACCACTAAAGGGAAGTCTTCAAAACGAAGAGAGAAAAAAAGGAATTCAAATTGTAAATTGGATTTCGATAGTCATTCTATGGGGTGGAATTGCGTATTGTGGAATAAATGGATTGCTGAGTGAATTGAAAGTAATTGTGGCCATGGTACTCCTTGTTTTGGCCACCGGAATAATGTATTTCAATTACACACTTGGTGTAAAAGTAACATGGGGAACAATCCTAGTTGGAACACTAAACCTTGTTGATTTTTTTCCAATAAAATACTTCATAAGTTTTGGATTAGACGGAATTGAAATCGGATTTGAATTTTTGCTTTTTGCAATAGGAATAATTCACTACCTCACAAATCGGGACGAATTGTCT
>CAYGTD010000541.1:0-1699 GCA_964352725.1 uncultured Roseivirgaceae bacterium | reverse complement strand
GATCAGCTATGTCCCGCGTCTTGGTAGCAGCGTATCCTTTTTGCATGAATATGATACGGGCGGCTGATTTTATCTTCTCTTCTGTCGACTTATCTAGGCTCATAGGAAACTAATTCGATGCAAATAAAACAATAAACTATTATTTAAACAATAGATTTAAACATTTGTTTAATTTATTAAACTATTACTACCCCACATTAAAGTGTTTGGCTTTACTAAAACCATAATATTCAAGACCTTAAGCAACTATTTCAGATTCACTTTGAAAAACTCCACTGTTCTATTCCATGCCAAATCGGCAGCAGGTTTGTCATATCTCCCTGTTGTATCGTTGTGAAAACCATGATTAACATCTGGATAGATATGGGCAGTATAAGTCTTTTTATTTGCTTTGAGTGCTTCTTCATAAGCTGGCCATCCTTCATTGACACGTGTATCAAGTGCTGCAAAATGTAATAATAAAGGCGCAGAAATTTCTTTGGTTTCCTCGGCTGTTGGCTGTCCACCATAGAAAGGAACAGCGGCTGCTAAATCTGGAATATTTACCGCCATCATATTTGAAATCCATCCGCCAAAACAAAATCCTACCACTCCCACTTGCCCAGTGCAATCAGGATGATTTTTGAGATATTCAAAGGCTGCCATAAAATCCTGCAACATTTCATTTCGATCACGCTGGCTTTGCATTTTGCGACCATCATCATCATTGCCAGGATAACCGCCAAGAGGCGTCAAGGCATCAGGTGAAATAGAAATAAATCCTGCTAATGCTGCTCTCCTACCTACATCAGCGATATGTGGATTCAAACCACGATTTTCATGCACAACAACAATACCTGGCAGTTTACCAACTACGTCGATCGGTTTCGATAATTGTGCTTTGATAGAGCCGCCTCCTTTGGGAGATTCGTAATTAACAAATGTGGTTTCGAGTCGAGGATCATCCTCACGAATTTGAATATTATCCTGATAATTAGGTGAAATAAAACTTAGTAGCGAAGTTATTGTAACACCCCCGACAGCATACAAAGAGAGTTTTTCGATAAATTGACGCCTTTCTATGCGGTTGTGGGCATAGTCATCATATAGGTCAAATACTTCCTGATTGACATCTTGCTTTCTTATATTTTTCATAGGATCATTTTGAAAATGGAACAATGAAGTTAAATAGCATTTCTGATGAATATGTGAATAACCTCTTCTATTAACACTTCATTCAGTCATCATAGATGAAACTCATAAATAGATAAAGGGAAAGTCGTCAAGTTGATTTGTTCGGTTTTAGCAATCAAGGAATCATGCAAATAACTTTGTGTACAAACACTAAATCCCTTTTATCTTAAAATTTTATTAACTTCATTGACACAATCTTAACCCCAATTAATATGAATGCATCAACTCGAATGATGGCCACTCTTGTAGGTTTTGTGGTCTTTTTCCTATTGGGCTGGCTACTTTATGGCATGCTGCTCATGGATTTTTTCTCAAGTAATGCCGGTTCGGCTATCGGCGTATCACGCTCTGAATCAGAAATGGTTTGGTGGGCTCTTATCGGCGGAAACGTGCTGCAAGCTTATTTCCTTGTTTACGTCTTTGACAAAATGAATAATGTAAAGAGCTTCATGGCAGGATTAAAAGCTGGTGCTGTAATCGGCCTGATCCTAGGGTTAGGTTTTAATCTGACGATGTATGGCACTAC
>CAYGTD010000540.1:0-1720 GCA_964352725.1 uncultured Roseivirgaceae bacterium | reverse complement strand
TGCCAATTTTTTCTCAGAATTGAAAACCTTACCCATGCGAAAATTACTTTTCGGACTACTATCTCTAACCCTTTTATCTCTTTCTGCTCAAGATGAAGCGCGAGTGCTTACTCTAGAGGAATGTCTAGATTATGCTATTCAAAATAATATTTCATTAAAGAGAGCAAAGAATAATGAATTGATTGCCGATGCAAACAAATTTCAGGCTTACATGAATTTTCTACCGTCATTAAGTGCAAGAATCAATTATGACTACTTCTTTGGAACTTTCTTTGATACAAATGCAGCTAGACAAGTAACAGAGACCACTAATTCATCAAACCCTAATTTGTCATCAAACCTAGTTTTATTCAACTTTCTTTCAAATCATCATGGTTTACAACAAAGTATTGAAGAACAGAAGGCTGCAAACGCAGGAGTGAAAGGAACAGAATTGAATGTAAGAGTAAATACACTTACGGCCTATCTTAATTCAGTTTTAAGTAAAGAAAATTTCAAAATTTCAGAGCAGCGTCTGGATTTGCTTAAAAATCAGCTTGAAAGAGAAGAGAAGAGAGTATCTGTCGGCGTTGGAAGTTTAGATGCGGTATATAATCTTCGTTCTCAAATTTCAAATGAACAGTTAAATAATATAAACCTTAAAAATACAGTTGAATCCTCATTGCTAATATTACTTCAAGCAATGCAGCTTAATCCAATGGATAACTATGAGGTTGCTGGTATTGAGATAGATGAGATAGAACTTTTGTTGGATGCTGATGATTTTGATAGAGTTTTATCAGAGACAATGAATAAAAATCCTTCTTTGGAACAGGCAGAAGCCAGTAGGAAAGCTTCTGAGTTCATTATGAAGGGTTCATCAGCACGAAGGCTGCCTACTGTTTCGGCATTTGGAAGATTGGGATCACAGTATTCATCCAATGGCGCTTTGAATCCAGAGACAGGAACATTTGAATCTGATGCACAATTGTTGGACCAGTTAGAGTTCAATAAATTCACCTATGTTGATTTTTCAGTTAATATTCCTATTTTTAATAGATTCCAATTGAGTCGTGAGTTTCAAGTGAACAAGGTTGGAGTCGCGAATGCAGATCTTGCTTATAGAGAAGCGGAAAATAACGTGACCAATCTCGTTCAGCAAGCTTACTTAGCTATGCTAAATGCTCAAACAACTTACAGTTCAGCAAAAGAAAATTTAGAAGCACAAAATGCTAATTTTGAATTTATCAAAAAGCGATTTGAGACAGGTAACACTGACTTTTATTCTTATCTAGAAAGCTTGAATAATAAGAATAGAGCCGAAGGTCAGCTAGTTAATGCACGGTACTCCATAGTGCTTAGAAAACGTATCCTTGACCTTTACAGAGGATTATAGGATATACTCCGCATCAAGCTACTCTCCAATTGATCAATTTATTTAATAAAAGAAGTCTTAATGGAAAGCTGCACTACTTTTTTAGTTGGTAGAGTTCTATTGATTGCCCAATGATCAAATAGTACTCTTGTAATTTCATTACAGCTCTAATGCTATTTACTGGACTCGTAAACTGTGAGGAGATTTTACCTAAGAATGGATCAAAAAGTGTGATTCCGTCGGATGAACTGAATAGTATTTGGTTGTCTATTGCCTGGATGAAATTAACGTTTTTTGCTTTAAGGGAATGCTCTTTCGATCCAAACTGATCAAAAACATGTACACCATTTTCATCTGCAATAAGCA
>CAYGTD010000539.1:0-1721 GCA_964352725.1 uncultured Roseivirgaceae bacterium | reverse complement strand
CACTTGTGATGAAGAATATCGGGTAACAGTAGAAAACTATCTGGAGCCTTTGCTTAACTATTATATTGTAGACAAAGAATCTGATGCTTATGAGGCTATAAATATTCTGAGCGATGCGGCTAAAGGAAAAGCTAACTTCTTTATTCTTGAGTCATTTGAAAAATTTACAGCTGGTGATGCTAAAATATATGACAATGCTTTTCATGCTACTGAGATAATGGAATATGACGTCAAGTACAAAAAGCTAATGGCTTATATACTTGATGGTGTTTATATTTTTGAAGGGGATTATAAACACATTCCTCAGGATGATAACAATACCTTCATTACTAAAAATGGTAAGGTTACTAAGCGAAGATTTAGCCTTTCTGGTGGATCAGTAGGTCTTTTTGAAGGAAAGAAAATTGGTCGTGCTAAAAATCTTGAGAAGCTAGAAAAGGAAATTAAGCAACTTACAAAAAAACATGGTGAGATAGAGCAAGGTCTATCTGACAAGCAAAAGGAATTAGAAAAGCTCAAATCAAGCTCTCTAAAAGAAGAAATAGAATTAATTCAGGAAGACATTAATCATGTCAATGAAGAATATATATCTATAAAAACAAAGCAAGAGCAATTTAGCAAGATGTTAACTGATGCAGATATGCGTAAGGAAGACATCATTGAGAAAATTGATGAGCTTAATGAGGAAATTCGTAAAAATAAACCGAGAGCAGAATTAGAAGAAAAAGAACTGGCCATTTCCGATACTAAGTTATCTTCTTTGACAGCAGAATTATCTGAACAATCTGAGCTACTCAATGAAAAGAGTGGTGCTTTTAACGAACAAAACATCTTTTTCCACCAGCAAGACAATAGAGTTAAAAGTATCGTTCAAGAAATTGAATACAAACAAGATGCCTTTAACAGCAGTAAAGAAAGAATCGAAAAAAATCAGGACGAACTTAAACATACTGATGAAGAAATTAAAGCCCTATTAGCTAAAAATGAGACCAACGATGATGAGTTGATTGAAATGTACTCTGAAAAAGAAAGTATAGAGCATGGTGTAAATGAGGCTGAGAAGGAATACTATTCAGTAAGAGGAAGCATTGATGAGATCGATAAAAGTGAAAGGGAGATTCAGCGAAGCAGAGAAAATGTAGATGCCATCATAATGGAACTTCAGAATAAGCTCAATGAAACAAAACTAGAATTAAGCGCAGTGAAAGAGCGCCTTTCTGTAGAGTTTAATATTGATTTAGATACTTTGATGGATGAAGAAATCTCATCAGAAGACTCAGTAAATGAGCCCTCATTACGAGAAGATGTGCAAAAAATCAAAGATAGACTTGAGCGAATGGGGCCTATTAATCCTATGGCTATGGAGGCTTATAACGAGATAAAAGAACGTAACGATTTTATAGTAGAACAGAGGGAAGATCTTCATAAAGCCAAAGAATCGCTACTAGCAACAATTGAAGAAATTGATACAGTAGCCAAAGAAACCTTCCTCGAGGCTTATGAAAAGATCAAGGAGAATTTTGTAAAGGTATTTAGAAGCTTGTTTACCGAAGAAGATGATTGTGACCTGAGACTCAGCGATCCGGATAACCCTTTGGAATCAAGCATCGAAATTATAGCTAAACCTAAAGGTAAACGCCCTTTAACCATTAACCAGTTATCAGGGGGAGAAAAGACACTTACTGCTACTTCACTCCTGTTTGCTATCTATTTAATAAAAC
>CAYGTD010000538.1:0-1721 GCA_964352725.1 uncultured Roseivirgaceae bacterium | reverse complement strand
AACCAAATCTGCATCTAGAGTGTATGATTGATTAGTGCTGGAAGAACCGTAACTCTCGTTGAGTATTTCATCTTCTGTATCGGTTTTCAGAATGATATCATCTCCTCCGTTATTTAATTCAATTCTTCCTGAAGAAGCTATTTGCACCAATGCTCCGCCGAATGAACCAGAAGGAGCACCTCCTCCAAAAATTACAATTGCTTGATTCGGAGCTAAAACTGTTCCACTTGGAAACGTGTGACGATCTGATGCTGCATCGGCTAGAATCCAATTGCTTAAATCAACATTTGATACTCCAGTATTTACAATTTCTACAAATTCATCGTCCGATGTGTCAGAAATTCCATCGTTGTTAGCATCACCATTCGTGGCATCCGGGTCTGCTTGATATTCATTAATTACGAGACTAGGAGCCTCATCATCTGTTATGGTAATTGTATGAATACTTGGAGAGATTGTTATTCCTGTTGAGGAAGTTTCTGCTATTGTGATTTGGACTGTTTCTTCTACTATGTCTGCATCATCATTGATGTTGATGGAAATATTCTGTGTTGTTGAAGATGTAAAGGAAAGTGAAGAAGTATTCAATGTATAATCACCACTTTCTGCAGTTCCTCCCGTTACAGATACGCTTAGATCCACTTGTGTACCTCCATAATTTGAAAGAGTTACCGGAATAGATACAGCAAAGGACCCATCTGTTTCAGTCTCTGAGCTCGAAGAATTATTAAATCCAACAATTTCTCCGCCAGCAGCTATACCAGTTATTTCAACAAAATCAATTGCCCAAGTTTCATTTGCACTGTTATTATTAGCAGTAATTTTAATCTTTAACTGGCTAGATGATGTTATATCACTAACTGTAACTGTACTATACCCTTCTGTAGTTAAATTACCACCACCACTTGGTGCAATTACAGTTGCTGAATTGTCTCCGTCATATACAGCGGATGCTTCACCTTTGCCCGATGTAAAACCCCATCTTGCGTTCGCATTCCCATTAACTTCTATTTCTTCTGAATAGGTGCTCCCATTATCAGTACTAATTTCAACCAAAACAGCATCGGAACCATCTGAGCCATTTCCGCTAGTACCTGCTAATGAAGCAAGTCTAAACGAAAGACTAATGCTTGTAAAAGCTGAAGCATCGATTACACCTGATTCTAATATCATTGTCCCGTTCGACACAGTTATTCCCTTTAGACCTTCTGCATAATGCTCAAAATCCGCTGGAAAGAGAGCAGCACCAGCAGAAATTGTTCCCCCTGTATTTGTATAAGTCAATGTTGGGGTTGCAGGAGTGTCTTCAAAATCTTGGACCGCAATTGTGGTTTGCCCAAAGGCAATTCCACAACTCAGTGTCATGGCTAGTAGTAAAATTCTCTTCATAATCAATTAGGCGTTTAGTTTAAATAATTAAAAATAGATCAATCCTTGGCTGATCAGTTCAGTTCTGTGTTGTCTTTTTATTAATTCTGAGTGGTTTATAAAAAAGCAAATCAATATACCCATTTTTTGGGAGATGAAAAGTGTGGAACAATCTAAGGCTCAATAAACAAAAATTGGAGTAAAATCCTAAGTGATGGCGAAGGATCTCTCATTTTTTTAGACATGAATAGAATCACCATTTATTTTTACCTTCGAATCAGGATAAACTACAGATGGCAGAATTAGAGAAAAAGAAATTACTAAAGAGCTTTGGCATAAAAGCGGGGATTACC
>CAYGTD010000537.1:0-1723 GCA_964352725.1 uncultured Roseivirgaceae bacterium | reverse complement strand
TTATCTACCCGGGTCTGGCCAGCAACCGGTCCAGCTGGTTCGCGAAATTCTGCCGGTCTGTCTTGGTCAATGCCGGCGTTTTGGACATCTCGATGCCACTGCTGCGCATGGTGTCCATAAAGTCGCGCATGTTAAGGCGCCCGCGAATGTTTTCGGTGGTGAACAATTCACCCCGGGGGCTAATGACAACCGCTCCTTTTTCGATGGCTTCCGCAGCCAGCGGAATGTCGCCGGTAATAATAATGTCACCGGCAGCGCACCGCTTGACTATTTCATCATCCGCAACATCAAAGCCGCTGGCCACGTTCACAAACTTCACATACTTTGACGGTGGTGTTTTCATGGCGTGATTAGCAATCAGTGTGGTCAGGGTCTGGGTGCGGTCTGCCGCACGAAACAGAATCTCCTTGATGACCACAGGGCAGGCATCGGCATCAACCCATATCTGCATGTCAGGATGTTCCCATCGCTGCGCGATAGCGGTCGCTGGCCAACTGACGCAGCCATGCTTTGTCGACGGTCAGCACCATTTTGTCTGCGACCAACTGTTCAATCGCTGCGTCCACCTGCTCGAGGTATCCCGCCTCGTCCGTATAACGCCCGACAATTTCCTGCGGCTCAAAAAAGCGGGTGAACCCTGCGAAGATGGCGGGCTGATCGCCTGCACCGGTCTCCCCGGACTTTGGGTTCCAGCCGGTGTGTGTGCCAAGAGGGACCGTGAGGTCCGGCAAACGAATCCCTGCGAGTTCATTCAAGTCATCATCCAGCGCTGAAACATAAACTGGATAACGCTGTCCCTCCGGCACCGGCTGATCAGCCTGGGTTCGTTCGGTCGCGTCAATCTTTATGTGGCGAATGCCCGGCAGTTTTTCTGGTGCCAGAAGGGGTACGCCGGTGTCCCTGAACTGATCGAGCGCGGCGTCCCGGGTAATGGCAGTGCCGTCATCGAGCCTTGGGTGGCAATCTGCGGGTGGAGCAATATCCTGGGTGACCCATTCATCCAGGCGTATTAATAGCGCCCTCGCTATTGCGCCGGCATTCACCACGTTCAGAGGCATCGCTGCTTTAAGTCCGGTCGCAGCAATCTCCGTTAACTGCTTTCCGCCAATTAGAATGCCGCCAATGTGGTGTGTACCTGCGATCGAGTAAATGCGAGTCAGATCGTCTGCTGGCAAATCAACATCACCGGAAATGTGGGCGAGGGACGCATCACCGCGCCAGTACTCGAATGACGTGTTGGCGATGATCACTCTGGGGCGCAGGTCGGCACGGAGATTCTCACACAAACTGATATTGTCATCGCTGTAGAGGTCCGGGGTTTTCGTGATAGCAAAGGGATAGCGCTGGCCGAGCGACGGTACCGTGGCTACCGTGGGCTGCGCGAAGCGGTGGTTAAAGTCGCCGCGCTGTGCGCCCGCAATGTGCAGGAACATCCCGTCGAAAACCTTGCGGTTGTTCTCGTCCGCGTTTAAACCCTCAAATAGAAACTGCCGCAACAGTCTGCCGGTTTGTGAGACACCAAAGGCCAGGCAATGAGAAAAGCCAAAGGCAAGAGGCGACGCATCGGATTGGTACTTCAGACAGGCCGCCGCATCGCGGATGGCGAGAAGGCCGCTGCCAACAATTGGGCAGTAAGTCGTTTTGTGAACCAGTTCGTAAGTCATGCCCCGTTTGAAACCGCCTTGCAGTGTGATGTGCCGCTCGCTGACCTGCCCTTTTTTTG
>CAYGTD010000536.1:0-1723 GCA_964352725.1 uncultured Roseivirgaceae bacterium | reverse complement strand
AAGGGTATGCTCAAGCAAATAAGCAGACACTGTTTTTTCTTGGTAAACCAAATGTAGGAACAATCACCGTTTCTGGTACCTATACAGAAGATGCAGCAGATGCGAATGAAGGATGGAATCTGATTGCAAATCCGTATGCGACAGCCATTGATATAGGGGACTTTTTAGCAGAGAATTCAAACATTGCTGGTGCAGTATATATCTGGGATGATAACGGGTCAAATACTCAGCGAGGAACCAATGCAGATTACATTATTGCAAATGGAACTATGGCTACTAACACTACTTCCGCAGGGGGTCACACACGATACAATAATCATCTAGGTTCTGCCCAAGGATTTTTTGTGAAATTAAACAGTGCAGCAGATCCGGATATTGACTTTACAGAAAGTATGCGAGCATCCGGAAACAATTCTGATGACAATTTTTTTAGAGAAACTGAACTCCCAATTGTGAGAATCAACCTTACAAATAATGTGGGATTATTTAAGCAAACTGTTATTGGGATTGCAGAAGATGCAAGTGCTAATGAAATCAATAGAACCTACGATGCGCCAGCGTTCAATAGTTTATCTCCAGATGCGCTTTTCACTGTGAAGGCAGGAAGAACGTTAGCCCTGAATGGAATGCCGAATGATTGGGAGTCTGTTCAGTTGCAATTCAACGCAGCTGAAGCGGGGTTGTATACTATCGTTAGTCAATTGGAGGGCTATAATGAAGATCTCTTTCTAAAGGATAACCTAACGAATGAAATCATTGATTTAAGAAATAATTCTTACACTTTCACTTCCACTTTAGGAATAAGTACGGACAGATTTGAGCTATTATCTAGCCCTTCAAATGTACTTGGAATCAATAAAGGTGAAGTACTTCTATATACATCCGATAAGATGCTTTACATCGAACATGAGGACTCTCAATTAAGAGAGTACCTACTTTTCAACATGATGGGAAAAAAGCTTTTCTCAATAGAAGTATCTACAAAATCCAAAATCGATTTAGGATCCTATGCATCAGGAGTATACCTGATTTATGATGGACAGAAAACACATAAAATCATTCTTAAATAAGAAAAAAATGTAAATAAGAAGCGTCACTGCGAGGAAGTATGACGAAGCAGTCTCCACAGACAAGATTGCTTCAGTAAACTCGCAATGACGGAACTGATCAACCAAAAAATCACAACTATATGAGCATTACAAAAATCATATTCACATTAGCGTCATTATTATTTATTCTTCCACTCTTCGCACAAAGCCCACCACCTGCCACACCCATTGATGGAGGGCTTTCTATCCTACTTGCAGCTGGAGGAGCTTATGGTTTGAAGAAGCTAAAGGATAATAGAAAATAGAATAGGACAATCCATGGCGGCATTGTTCGGGGTGGCTTTATAGCTGGGTCACCCTTTTTTTTGTTTTCATTTATTTTGACAGATCCAATGCCTGAGTGATATCTTCGATGATGTCATCAATATGTTCGAGACCAACAGAAATCCGAACGAGTCCTGGAGTAATTCCCACTGCCAATCGCTCTTCTTCGCTTAGTTTACTATGAGTGGTGGAGGCAGGATGTGTGGCAATGCTCCTAGTATCTCCTAAATTGGCCGAAAGGCTTAGCATTTGGAGTGAGTTAAGAAATTTTCTACCTCTTTCAATGCCACCTTCTAGCTCTAGCGTCACTATTCCACCACCCAGTTTCATTTGTTTCTTAGCCAGATCTG
>CAYGTD010000535.1:1280-1725 GCA_964352725.1 uncultured Roseivirgaceae bacterium | reverse complement strand
GTGTAGATATAAGTGGTAGCAAAAACATTAAAAAAAAAAATGACCTCATCTTCTAATTCAATTTGACAAATGTCGGGGTTTACAACCACTATCCTATTTGTTCCAACCAAAACATTAAAACCAACACCCACAAAAACATCCCCCTCACCATCACTTAATAGATCGTTTCCTGACGTTTTGAATATTTCTGATGAAGAAAGACACGTTTCATTCTCAACAGAGGTACCATAACCGTTAGTGGCTGAAGTTTCAAAATTCATATCCAATTTGAGATCAATTTTGGTTGTTTTTGTCACTCCCAATCCAACCGAAAATTCAATATCACCCCCTAAATGGACAGCACTTTTAAAAGTGGATGTCGATTCTTTATTGTAATCAAATCCAATTGAATTGCAGATTTCTTGATCTTGATTTAAAAATGCATAACTACCATCTCCTGCTGGAT
>CAYGTD010000535.1:0-1270 GCA_964352725.1 uncultured Roseivirgaceae bacterium | reverse complement strand
TCAAATGTGCTGGATAGTGTTTTAAAACCTAATACTATCACACTTTCAAATCCTGTTGCTTCCGCTCCATTCTTGTCTTCTCCTGTGACCGTTATGGATTTGCTATGAGGTGCAGCTAGGTTGGCTACACCTGCAGTGAACGTATATATACCTTCGCCACCAACGATATCAATTGTATCTTTTGGAGAAAAGCTACTGATCTCATCTTCTATATATGCGATCCCTGCATCCAGAATACATGTATCTAAGCCATAAACTTGATATAGCTCAATCTTCATGTCATATTCCTTACTTTGATTGAGTAACGTAGCTGTTTCACTATTGAGTTGAATATCGCAAGTATTATCCTCAGACCCTTCGAATGTCATACTCACTTGAGTTTCGGAATTGTAAATAAATGAAATGGAATCATTTTCATCCCGAACATCTACTGTAACTGCACCACTCAAATCAAAACTGGATTGAATTTGGGTATCATTATGATTTACAACTGACACTTCATATTGAAGAGGAGGCACATTCGTGGCTTCAAATACACCTGTTGTTGCATCTACAGCCACTACCCTTTCATAGCATCCGTCGATAGAAACTACACGAACATCTGCAGTCCCAGTTGGGAAGAGACACTCGCCACCAGCTACTAATCCCTTAATGTTTCTAGTAGTAGTTATTTCAAACTTTAAACCAGATATAGGTCTCACAACTTGAGGTAACTCAATATAAATCGGATCCATTGTAAACCCTTCATCATTGGCTGACAAAAATTGATTCCTCAATCCAGGCTCTAATTCCACCGAAAATTTTCCTTCTTCATTAGTGTAAACTGGAGGTAGCAAAGACGCTCCATTGATTTTCATTTCAATTCCCTCAGCAAAACAATCTGCATCAGCATATTTCACAAATCCGCTCATTCCAAGTTGGCTGATATCTGTGAATTCTACTCGATCTACTGAAGTGTTGCTAGGGTCCAGTGAGATATTTCTACCATTGGGATCAAAATCATGTTTGAAAAATTCTACATCTAGTGGAATGTCATCGCCATTCCAGTTAGCAACTAAAGTTTCGTCCGTTGATATTTGAGTTTCTTGGAAATTCATTAAATCTCCTGAATGTCCATTGGGGGAAGCATCTGATATAATGGACCCTCTACCCTCTCCCAACATCCAGTAGGCTATTATACCTAAATCGCCATCAGGATCGACTATTCCTTGCTCATCTCCTGGAATGATCTGATTGATTGTTGCATTGACTTGATTTTCTGTTCTTGCAT
>CAYGTD010000534.1:0-1733 GCA_964352725.1 uncultured Roseivirgaceae bacterium | reverse complement strand
TCTCCAGGGTGGGCGGTGGTATCTTCACCAAAAGTGCCGCCATCGGTGCGGACCTGGTTGGTAAGCTTGAAGCCGGTATCCCGGAAGACGATCCCAGAAACCCTGGTGTCATTGCAGACAATGTCGGCGACAATGTCGGCGACATTGCTGGTATGGGCAGTGACATCTTCGAATCTTACTGTGGTTCCATGATCGCCACCGTTGCCATTGCATCCACGATGACCATTGGCGGTGCGTACGGCATTGAGGCACTGGCACCCGGTGGTGCGCAGCCCGCATTGATGGCACTGCCTCTGTTGCTGGCAAGCGTTGGCCTGATCTGTTCGATCCTCGGCATTGTCATCGTTCGCATGCGTTCGGGTTCCGGTGCAGAAGCTGCACTACACCTTGGACACAACGCCTCGGCCGTATTGCTCATTGGCGCATCCTATGGACTGACAAGCTACATGGGCCTTTCCATTAATATCTGGTGGGCTGTCGTCGCTGGTACGCTCGGTGGTGTCCTGATTGGCATGGTCACACAGTACTACACCGCCAAAGCACCCGTTATTCGCATCGCCGAGTCGGGTAAGACCGGTACTGCTACCGTCATGATTACCGGTCTTGCGGTAGGTATGCAGTCAGTGGTGATTCCCATCCTTGGTATCGCTGCGATCATCTTTGTTTCGACCAACCTTGCAGGTTTGTACGGCGTCGGTATCGCGGCTGTTGGCATGCTGGCAACAGTGGGCATGACCATGGCGCTGGACGCTTACGGTCCTGTAGCTGACAACGCCGGTGGTATTGCTGAGATGGGTGGCTTAGGCGATGACATTCGCGCCATTACAGACGGGTTGGACGAGGTGGGTAACACGACTGCTGCTATCGGTAAGGGCTTCGCTATCGGTGCTGCTGCACTGGCTGCTCTCGCGATTATTGCCGCGTTTGTTGAAACGCTTCACCTGCACAACGAAAACTTTGCGCTGGAACTGTCAGATCCGATGGTCCTGGTTGGTTTGTTCATCGGCGGTGTACTGCCGTTTCTGATTGCCTCAATCACCATGACGGCAGTCGGTGATGCGGCCATGGAAATGATCGAAGAGATTCGTCGTCAATTCAGGGAAATCGAAGGACTGATGGAAGGCAAAGCAGACGCCGACCATGCCAAGTGTATCGACATTGCTACTCAGGCAGCACTGAAGAAAATGATACTGCCGGGCGTCATTGCCGTTTCCATGCCCGCAGTTGTCGGCTTTGGTCTTGGTCCTGAAAGCCTGGGTGGCATGCTGGCTGGGGCGCTGCTGGGCTGTGTATTGCTTGCCCTCATGATGGCAAACGCTGGTGGTGCCTGGGACAACGCCAAGAAGTACGTTGAAAAGGGTAACCTCGGCGGCAAGGGTTCTGAAGTGCACGAAGCCGTGGTGGTTGGCGACACCGTGGGCGACCCGTTCAAGGATACTTCTGGTCCTTCCATGAACATTCTCATCAACGTGATGGCGATTGTTTCTTTGGTCATCGCGCCGCTGCTGTAAGCACAGCGCCTGTATGCACAGCGCCTGTAAGCAAAGGCGCAGCCTAAAAAAGCGAGTGTTACACTCGCTTTTTTTTATGCCTGAAGGAAAGTGATATGGACCGCCTGACACCTAAGAATCTGCAAGACTTTACCGACGCACAGCGCAAACTCTATGACGCTTTTACCAAAACCAGAAAGCCAAAAGCAGCTGTAGAACTGAGTTTTATTATTTGTTCCTCAA
>CAYGTD010000533.1:0-1735 GCA_964352725.1 uncultured Roseivirgaceae bacterium | reverse complement strand
GGTGCTAACTGTGAAGTTTCAACTGGTGCTAATGGTGGTTTAGAAAGCAATGGAAGCTTATCAGATGCCATTGCAAAGAGGAATTACTCTCGAGCAAAAAATAGCTTCAAAGGGAATTTGAAACGAAATCAACTACGTATTAATGATTTTAAAGCGGCTAGGACAACCAGCCAAACTTCTTCTAATTATTTTCCAGAACTTGGGTATTACGGAACGGAAGAAGCAAGGGTATCTACGCCAGAAGATCTCGTAGAAATCACCAATGCAGAAAGTGTTTTCGCCATGGATTACTACATAAAGGATAGTAGAGTAGCCGCTTCCCTTTTCTTGAATACTGCCAATCAGGTATATAATCATTCAAAAAATGTATGCGATAGACTAAATGGAAAATCGATAGAGGAAGCAAGAGTGGTCAACCTAGACGGTATAAAAGTAGTCTATGCCAAAATCAAAAGTGAGTCGGGAGCCATTGAGTACTCGGCATGGTTTTCTGCAAAGGACAATGGTTATGATTATGAGGTATATAGTCTTTGGAATATAGACAATTATCCCGTAGGGAAATATTTAAACTTCCAAGCTTGGAGTTCTTCTCCTGCACAGGTGTTCCATATATTGAAATATGCACTAGCTCAACTCCGGTCAGAAAAAGAATTGAGAGGTAATAGATCAACCCAGCAACTTCCAGGAGTTTTTGTTAAGAGTGGCCAATATCAAAATGGTCAGTTAATCTTGTCTATTATCAACAATAGTCAAGTAAACGCTATAGAAGTAGAAACAAACCTTAGAGCAACAGAACAAGCTGATCTGGAAAACAGATTATTTCCCATTCCTTTGACAGGAGATATTGAGCAGGAAATAACAATAAATACTGGATACTTATTCGATGCAGGTATATCTGTAAAAGTAGCAGATCAAGAAGCATATGATGCACTTTATTTAGCGGATGGAGCCTGGGGAACAGACTTCAACAGTTCATTATCTACTGTAGAAGTATTTCAGATAGAGCAAGTGGATAAAGCTCTCCAACAAGGAGAATATTTCATAGAGAGAAACTTTACACTTTCTGCTGAAAGTAGAGATGTTATCAATGTGTTTAGAAATATAAAAGCAGGTGAAAAGGCATTGAATATTAATGCATACTCAACTCTTAGCTTTGAAATCCAAAACAACACTCCAATAGAAGTTGTATTGGTTGAAAAAGGATTGAATGATTGGGAAGAGCGCTTAAAAGTGACCATCCCAATTCACAAAAAAGCAAGTAATGTAGTGCTTGACTTAAAGAAATTCAATTTGGAAATTATGGAAGAGGTTCAGACGATTGTATTCTCTTATTTAAATACATCAGGAGGAAAGGATCAAGTGGAGTTCTCAGTGAGTAATCTGACGTTTGGAAACCAAACTGCATTAGGAAGTCAAAACGATTTGAGTGAAGCTGTCAGTTTGTCAATTTATCCAAACCCGACGACAGATTACATAAAGGTTAATTCTTCTGATTTAACTACAAATGGCAAGTTGACTATTGTAGACCTAAGCGGCAAAGTAGTTCTTACGAGGGAGGTAAAAGCAACAGATCTAAATACAAAGATTGATCTTTCTTTATCGACAGGAATGTATCAAGCAATCTTTGAGACTAAGAAAGGTTTATCCAACCAATTGTTGAAAGTAAAGTAAAATCAAAAAAGCCTGACAATCAATAGATTATCAGGCTTTCTAGTACCTCGGGCGGGACTTGAAC
>CAYGTD010000532.1:0-1744 GCA_964352725.1 uncultured Roseivirgaceae bacterium | reverse complement strand
CGCCAAATGAATTTATTGGATTTCGATGTTCTCTCAATTATGGAAGAATTGAGCAACCAAATCATGTAGTCTTTCAGGCATTTTTACAGGTCGTCCAGTTTCCATATTCATGAAAGCGAGTGTTGTTTCTCCAGTATTTATAAGCTTATCTTCTTCATTTCTAATTTCATACTGAAAAAGAATTCGTGCCCTTGGCATTTCAGGTATGATTAATTTGAGAGTCAATAAATCATCATATTTGGCTGGGCCATGATATTTTATGCTCATATCTAAGACGGGCATCCCCACTCCTGAACCTTCCATTTCTTTATACGGATATCCTAAGGTGCGAAAAGCCTCTACACGAGCTATTTCATAGAATTTAGGATAATTGCCGTAGTAGCAAAAGCCCATTTTGTCAGTATCGGCATATCGTACTCTTACTTGTGTTTCGTGGGTGTACATTATCTATAAATTCTTTCCGCATTCAACGCTCTCTGGAATCTCCGTGCATTGATATTATGTTGACTCAATGTCTTTGCAAAAGTATGATAGCCTGAGAAATCTTCTTTTGCACAAAAGTAAAGGTAGCTATGATCTTCATAGTCCAAAACAGCATTCAGTGCCCATGTAGAAGGCATTTTGATAGGCCCTGGTGGAAGCCCATAGTTTTTATAAGTATTGTAAGGCGAATCAAATTCCTTGTCTTTATTTAAAATTCTTCGGATACTAAAATCTCCAATAGCGAAAACGAGAGTGGGATCTGCTTGAAGTGGCATCCTCCTTCTCAATCTATTAATATAGACACCTGCAATGGTACCAGCTTCATCCACTTTATTGGTTTCGGATTGCACTATTGAAGCAAGTGTAGCGACCTCTACCTTAGTCATTTTAAGATCTTTTGCTTTTTGTACTCTTTCGTCCGTCCAAAACCTTTCGTACTCGGATTTCATTCTATCTAAAATCTCTTTTGGTGTAGATGTCCAATACACCTCGTATGTGTTTGGAATAAACATACTGATGAAGGTCTGATCATTAAATCCATAGAATGCTGCTGTGGTATCAGCAAGCAGAATATTGGCCATTTCGGCAGAATCTATATCTAAGTTGTTCGTCAGTTTAGATGATAATTGTGGAAGCAATCTTGCATTGGAAAAGGTCAACTTAACTGGAGTCTGCGACCCTGATCTAAATAAATTGATGGCCTTAAGATTGGTCATATCTCTAGAGAGCTGATACATTCCTGGCTTTATATTCGTATCCAAATCCTTCAGTTTGGCAAGGAAACTAAAGGAGACCAGATCGTTGACAATTCGTTCACGGTCCAGTTTATTTTGAAAGTCCTTGAAAGTAGTTCCTCTTGGTATCGAGAAAAGTTGATCGTCCTTGTCTACGAGAATGTTTGGAGTATAAAAGATTTGATAGGTGTAAAAGGCAAATGATGAAATCATCATCGTAAACACTACAAGAAAGATGGCGAGTAGATTTTTTTTCCGCATAGACGCAAAAATAAGTTGATTAATGAAACGACTATATGCTAACGGCTAAGTATTGAACTTGGATATGCAAAAGCACCAATTTTCCCGTGATGTGAAACAGATATTTGTTGATTGATAGGCAGAATCGTTGGGAGATTCATCTCATCAGATCCAATTGTATAGTTCAATTTTTTTGATGAAAAAAAATCATTAATCAACTCTCTAATTCTCTCACTCCAATTCTCACTTTTCTCATCAAAAATCTCAAAATTTACCTCATCTATTAT
>CAYGTD010000531.1:0-1745 GCA_964352725.1 uncultured Roseivirgaceae bacterium | reverse complement strand
ATCAATGATGATCCAGAATTTGTAGTAGAAGGGGATTTCATCTTTAACAATGCTGAATATGTATACATTGATCAAAACAACCAAGGCAAAAGCATTGACATCACTGGAATCACTGATGGAGATGACGGTGTGGATCAAATGTTGACCTTCACAGTGACCAGTGATAATACCGCACTGATCGATAACGCGACGGTCAATTATACCGCAGGCGAAGCTACCGCAACACTTGACTTTAGTCATGATCAGAGTCTGTTTGGAGAGGCTTACTTAACTGTGCGTTTGGAAGATGAAGGCGGCCTATTCAAAGAGCAAGTAGTGCTTGTCAATGTCGTGGAGGGTCAAGTATTTCTTGTTAGATCAGAGCCTTCAGGTGTATATGATGAAGATGTAGCCGTTGGAACAGAAATAGGGACGCTTTTTGCGTCGGATGTGGATTTTGATGAGACTTATACCTTCTCATTGATCTCTGGTCTTGGAGACAATTTTAACCATCTTTTCAGTATAGTGGGCAACTCAGTAGTTACGACAGCTCCACTGGACTATGAAATTGATTCCACACCGAGTTTTCGTTTTCAGGGAGACAATGGAGCCGGCTCGGTTTACGAAAGACATGAAGTTATTTCCTTGAGAGATGTAAATGACGCACCAACTGACTTTATGCTTTCTAATCTATCCATTGATGAAGGTCAGGAAGTGGGAACTGTTGTTGGAACTTTCTCTGCTACGGATCAGGATGCAACTAATGTACATAGCTATAGTCTGGTTGATGGATTTGAAGACAATGCCTCGTTCCAAATTGTGGGAGATGAGCTGCAAGTAGCTGAAGTATTCGATTATGACGATAAGACTAGCTATTCCATTCAGGTGGAATTGGACGATAGCGGATTAAGCTTGACACGAGATTTTACCATCACAATCAACAATATTAACGTAGCTCCAACGGCAATTACTTTAAGCAACAATACTATTCCAGAGAATAGCCAAGGAGACTTCTTGATCGGTTCACTCTCAGCAGTAGATAGTGATGATCAAGACACACATACCTTTGGTTTTACGGGTGTTGCAGGATTAGAAACAGCAGAATTCAAACTGGTTAATGGCGACTTGTACACCAACCGAAACTTTGATTTCGAAACAGAGTCAAGTATTCAAGTAGAGATCACTGCAAGTGACAATAATTCGGAAACAGTTAATCAGGTACTTACGATTTCTATAACAGACGCCAATGACGTGCCAAGCGCGATCACTTTGTCTTCCAATGAAGTATCGGAAGGTGACCCTTCTGGCACTGAGGTTGGGCTTTTGACCGCAGTTGATCAAGATGCAACTGGATCGTATACCTTCTCACTGGTCGATGGTTTTGAAGAAAATTATGCCTTCGCAATTGTGGGTAATAGCCTGCAAACAGCTATTGCAATTGAGTCAGCTTCGCTGATCAGCTACGATATTAAAGTCTTGGTAACTGACGCTGCAGGTGGTGCATATCAGCAGGATTTTACTATCACAGTGATTGATATAAATCAAGCTCCGACGGCCATATCCCTGTCAAAAAGCGATATTGATGAAGATGCACCAGTTGGTTCGATCATAGGAAGCTTGACAACAACGGATCAGGATGCCAGCGACACGCACACGTATGAAGTACTAACCTCTTTCACGTTTGATGGAGTCACCGGATTCCCGATAGTAGCAAATGGTTCCAACCTTGTCACTACTGTTCTTTTGGATTTCGAAACGATTCCGAC
>CAYGTD010000530.1:0-1760 GCA_964352725.1 uncultured Roseivirgaceae bacterium | reverse complement strand
ATCCATGATAGGCGAGTCGTAAGTATTCATCGGCAATGAGGTTGATGTCGGTCAGTTCTTTTTTACCACTTCCAGATCGTGAGTGCTGGAGCATGCTTTTGACAATCTCTTCCGCTCGCTTGCCATGATGGTTGATTTTTGATTCATTGGTTTTAATATCATCAGCAATAATTTTTGCTTCATCAATATCACCCTTCTCCAATTCCGCTAGCTGTTCATCAATGAGTTCTTTGTTGAGATCGGAGAAGTTGTTGACGAAGTTGAGGGGATTTTGTATCTCATGCGCAATACCCGCTGTGAGCTCTCCTAGAGAGGCCATCTTCTCGGAGTGTATGAGTTGGGTTTGGGTAGATTTAAGGCTAAGTATTGATTGTTGCAGCTGATGATTTGCTTTCTGTTTTTGTCTGTTATTTCTTATCAGAATGACTCCAATCAATAGTAAAACTCCTGTCCCTGTAAGTACTGCTAATAGTTGATTTCGACTTTCTATAGCTAGTCTCTTGATATTTGCTTCTCTCTGTCGTTCTTTTTCATCTAAAATGATTCGTTGTAAATCTTGCAATCTTTTTGATCCAGCAATCTTTTCTTGAATCTCATTAGCGGAAGTGAGATAATACAATGCCTCTTTATACTGTTCATTTGATTTGAATAGGTCGCTTATGAGTATTGATGACTCATAGATTACTTTCTTGAAGGAGATCTGTTCAGCAGTTTCAATCGCATATTGAGCGTAATTCATTGCTGAGTCAGCGTTATCTAATTCTGAATAGAGTTTGGCAATGGAGTGATAGGTCATCGCAAGGTTTCGTAAATCATTGTCAAATCGAGCCTCCATAATTCCTTTTCGATAATAATGGAGCGCACTGTCAATATTGTGATTTAGTAAAAAAGCATTTCCGTAACGGAACATAATTTCTGCGAAGGTGAAATCTTGACGATCATTTGAGGTTAATGAAGCGATATAAGTGATATTTTGAAAATAAATGGCTGAATCTGGGACTTCCATCAGCGCATATACATTTCCAATATTTGATATTTCGTTATAATACATTCCTGTATCCTGAATGGACTTAAACTGTGCCTGAGATTTCCTATAATATTCGATGGCTTTAGGGTAATCTGCCAACTCCATATAAACATTCCCAATTCTATTTAGCGCGTCTGCAGTTACTTGCGTGTCACCTAGCTTCGTACCTAAGCCTAGAGCTTCAAACTGATAAGACAATGACTCGGGCAATTTGCCACTTTCTAACACGATGGCTCCTATCAATGATAAAAGAATGGCCTCTTGTTTTTGTAAGGATAGCTTTTTGGCAATCTTCAACGCCTTATTCGAATAATACAAGGCAGAATCAATATTTGAAAACCTGTATCCACTAGCTATTTTACCACTTATAATTAATATCGAGGAATCAGACTGTGCCTCTGATAGTTGCTCTTTAAGTTTCAATAGTTCTCGCTCGGGTACTTGTCCAAACAGGGAATAACCGAAAAAGAAAGCTGCGAGTAACAATAGTATGCTGTACGATTTTCTATTCATATTAGCTTATTGGTATCTCTATTATGAATGTGGTACCCTTTTTTTCCTCTTTCTTGATCTTTAGTGTCCCTCCATGGCCCTTGGTCACGATATCATAACTCATGCTCAATCCAAGTCCAGTTCCTTCCCCAGCTGCTTTTGTAGTGAAGAAAGGTTGGAATATTTTGTCTTTGATGTTTTCAGGAATACCTGGACCATTATCGGAGACAGTGATTTGTAT
>CAYGTD010000529.1:0-1761 GCA_964352725.1 uncultured Roseivirgaceae bacterium | reverse complement strand
ACTGATGAAGCAACAACGCCACGCGGAAGCAGAGGCCATCTACCGCGCGGACCTCGGTTTAACCAATGAGTTGTCACGCCCCTGTCAGCATCCTGCCAACGTCTGGTCGCTGCACGGTCTGCACGAGTGCCTGCAAAAAAGGAATGAACAACTGGAAATTGTCCACATTCGCCAGCAGTTGGATCTTGCTCTCGCCCGGGCCGAGGTCCCTATACGGGCTTCCTGCTATTGCCGCAGCAGTGGTGGCTAATATCGTGTGTTCGTGCAGACACCGCGGGTAAGAGCTTACAATCCTTAAACGTGAACACTGACATCCATGCGAAGTGCACGCGTCTAAGCTGTGAACTCCCGAAACAACAGGAGTTCAATGTGATATTCCAATTAGTACTGACCATATTCCTGGCGACCTCTGTCACAAAAGGCGCGCAGGCAGAAATTTTCTGGTGTGAAACATCAGCCGGAAACTGGTCCTTTACCGACGGACAATGCCCGGCTGGGAAGCCCAGAACCGCTAATCTGTCAGATACAGATAGACGATCAGAAAACACGCCCATACAGGGGTGGATAAGCGCAGCAGAGCGTAAAAACCTTCAGCACAATAACCATCATGTTCAACCAGTGAATGAAGGCCGTGCAAAAGGATCTAACGCTGACAGACCAATATCAAATTAGTATTGAAGCAGCAGTTGCCCGAACCAAATTGAAGCCCGGTTTTCTGCCTGAGTGTCAGACATCAATTCAGGTCGACCCGCTATCTGATGAGTGATTTAATGGGGCCATATCCAGATTATGATCACGAATGGAAGCAGATCGAATCAGATTTCAACGTGACTTTTACCAGTTGCTGCTGAACCTGCACCCCGACAACCTGACAACGTCGATGAATGAGGCACTGACCTTGATTTGCCGCGCGTCAGGTGCAGACCGCGCGTATCTGGAAATACGCGATGGTGATGGCAGTGTGGTTTTCGATTCCATCAGTATTCCGGACAACGAAATAGACGATCTGCAGCAGACCATCTCTGTCGGTATTGTGGCAGAAGCGATGAACAGTCGTGAAATCCTGGCTATTCCATCCGCCATGATCGACCCCAGATTCAATACCCGCGAAAGTGTGCAGCAACTGGAAATAGAAGCGGTGCTGTGTGTCCCCTTTTTTGGCGGCTCAGCCTCGGGCGTGCTTTACCTTCAGGGCGAGTCTGGAGAAACCCTGGATGAGAGCCTGCGCCTTGACGCAGAATTGTTCGCAGCCCACGTCTCGCCCCTACTCGACAGTTTTTTGGTGGAATGGCACCGACAACAGACCAGCAGGTTGGATCCGCCGCTGGATTTTGATCTGGGTACAATAGTCTGTGCCAGTGAAACCATGCGGTCGGTTATCCGCGAGGCCGCGATTGTTGCACCACTGGACGTACCGACCCTTATTCTGGGTGAAACCGGTACAGGAAAGACGCAACTTGCCCGCACTATTCATGACAACAGTCCACGCGCCAGGGAACCCTTTGTCGAGTTAAACTGCGCGGCCATTCCGAAGGAACTGCTGGAATCCGAACTATTCGGCGCACTCAAAGGTGCGCACGGAACGGCATTCAAGGATATGGGAGGAAAGATAGGAACCGCAGAGTCAGGAACGCTTTTTCTTGATGAAATTGGTGAGTTGCCACTGGAGGTCCAACCGAAGCTTCTGCAATACCTGGAATCCGGTTACTACTACCCCCTTGGCTCGACAGAAAAAATTCAATCCAATGTGAGAGTTATCTG
>CAYGTD010000528.1:0-1789 GCA_964352725.1 uncultured Roseivirgaceae bacterium | reverse complement strand
TGAAATATCTTAAGAATACCGAAGACGCAAAAGATGCTGTCATGAGCATCTACGAACACATTAGCGAGAAGCTAAAAACCACCGAAGTACAACACTTCAAAAGTTGGTTGTATATGGTTTCTAAGAATCATTGTTTGATGCAATTGCGTAAAAAGAATCCTGAAATAAGTACTGAAATTTTTATGGAAACAGCAGATGCTGTGCATCTTAAAGAAGAGAAAGATCATTTAGAAGATGACTTAACTTCACTAGAAGAATGCGTAGAAGAACTGAAAAAAGATCAACGGGAATGTGTCAAGCAGTTTTTTTTGGAAAAGAAAAGCTATCAGGAAGTAAATGAAATCACGGGAATAGAAATAAAAAAAGTAAAAAGTCACATTCAAAACGGAAAACGAAATCTGAAAATCTGTCTAGAAGGCAAAAATGTCGAGCGATAAAAACCATAGCGAACAGTTCAAGAAATACCTGAATGGAGAAATGACTCCATCTGAGGCGAATGTCTTTGAGCGTAAAACACTCAATGATCCATTCGCACAAGAGGCTATGGAGGGAATGGAAGGACAAAATACAGATCAACTATTTTCCACAATTGAAGAGTTGAAAAAACAAATTACTGCTAAGTCTAAGAAAGGATTTAGTTGGATGAAAATAGCAGCAGTAGTTACTTTATTAATGGTGAGTGCTTTTGCACTATGGTTTTCTGTGAGCCAAACCGAAAGCACTTCTGAGTTAGCCGTTCAAGAGAAGGCTATTCCCGCTAGCCCAATCGATTCTATCGCCTCAGAGAAGCCAATCGTTGAGAATGAAGAAATGGTAGCTGAGGCTGAAGTTATAGAGGACACTTCAATCAAGAAATTTAAAGATGATGGGGTGAGAGTAGCCGACACGAATGAATTAATTGACAAAGATTTGGAAGACCAAGAATCTATTCAACCAGTACCTATTATAACTCTGGCTGAAGCTGATGTACAAGTAGATGAGATCACTGAGTTAGATGAAAGTACTCCAGAAATGGCATTACAAGGAAAGGTAGCAGGTGTTGAGATGGTGGAGCAGTCTCCAGTTACTGCCGAAAATCCAGTCATTGATTCCTCTGAATTAATTGCTGAAGATTTGATAACTCAAACGTTAGTAGCTCAGGAAAATATATCAGAATCGAAACGAACATATTCAAATGATGATACGTCCAAAAAAATAGTCATTAGAGGCCAGAGCTCACTTGCTAGAAGTGCAAGCTCAGAAAATATGACTGTAACTGGAAAAGTAACTGATGAAACTGGTGAACCAATGCCAGGTGTTAGTGTGATCATCAAAGGAACAACAATGGGTACTCAAACAGACTTGGATGGGAATTACATGCTGCCAAAACTGAATGAGATGTCGCTTGTATTTTCATTTGTTGGATTTGAAAGCCAAGAAGTTGAAGTTGGATCCAGAACATCAATCGACATATCCATGGGCGGATCAATTGAACTGCAAGAAGTGGTGGTGACAGCAACTAGACTTGAAAGAGAAAAGAAAGCTCTTGGCTATGCTATAACAGAAGTGGAGAATAAAACGGGAGCAAAACCAAAAATTGGCAATAAAGAATATAGCGAGTATTTAAAAGAGAATCTTCAATATCCAGAACAAGCTAAAATCAATGCAATTGAGGGGACTGTAGTTCTTGAGTTGACCATCTCTCCAATTGGAGAAATTGCCGACATTGACGTCAAAAAAAGCCTTGGATATGGATGCGATGAAGAAGCCATTAGATTGATCAAGGAAGGTCCAGAATGGGAGGCTGCAA
>CAYGTD010000527.1:0-1793 GCA_964352725.1 uncultured Roseivirgaceae bacterium | reverse complement strand
CTTTACTACTGGCACAATCAATCCATCAGGAATGGCTACTGCAATTCCCATATGAATGTGTTGATTCTTCACCATATGATCTCCCATCCAGCTTACGTTGACATTTGGATTTTGGCGGATTGCTGCTGCTGCAGCTTTCACTACCATATCATTGAATGAAATCTTTACAGGAGACACTTCATTCATGGACTTTCTAGCTTCAATAGCTTTGTCCATGTTGATTTCCATTGTCAAGTAAAAATGAGGTGCTGCAAATTTACTATCGCTCAAACGCTTAGCAATTACCTTACGCATTTGCGAAAGCTCTATTTTCTCTGATCGCTCCTCCCCTACTACCGAAGGGATATTTACTGAACTGCTTGATGAAGAAGAAGTTTGAGGTGCTGAAACTGATGCTGAAGGAGTGAAATCCTCTACATCCTTCTTTACGATTCTACCATCAGTACCTGACCCGCTTACCTGAGCTATATCTATTCCTTTTTCCGAAGCAATTTTCTTAGCCAAAGGAGAAGCTTTCACTCTTCCATTTGAAGATGTATTTGAATTATCGGTTGTTGGAGGTGCAGCTTGAGCTGCTGGTTTAGAACTAGATTGAGAAACTGGCTCTTCTTTCTTTTCTTCAGGTGCAGCAGACTTTTCTTCAGGAGCTGAATCTGCGTCCAATAGTGCTTGATAATCAGCACCTTTTTCTCCAATTATGGCAATAACGCCATCTACAGCTACACCATTTCCAGCTTCTACAGCAGTATACAATAACTCTCCATCTTCGTAAGCTTCCAACTCCATGGTAGCCTTATCCGTTTCTACCTCCGCTAAAATGTCTCCAGCTTCTACAGCATCACCTACTTTTTTCAACCACGAGGCTATAACTCCCTCTTCCATGGTGTCACTCATCTTTGGCATCCGAATAATGGATGCATTAATATTGCTTGTATCTACTGATTTTTTTGTCTCAGATGATTCCTTCTTTTCTTCCTTTGGCTTCTCTTCGTTTGAATCCTCTTTCGCTTCTGAATTACCGTTTAATAGGTGCTTGAAGTCTTCACCTTTCTCTCCAATCACCGCAAGAATACCGTCTACAGGTACCGATTCCTTCTCTTTCACACCAATATACAATAAGACTCCATCTTGATAGGATTCCAATTCCATTGTTGCTTTATCTGTCTCCACCTCCGCGAGAATATCTCCTGAACTTACCTCATCCCCTTCTTTCTTCAACCAAGACGCGATTACCCCTTCTTCCATGGTATCACTCATCTTTGGCATTCTTATTACTTCAGCCATTTAATCGTATTTTTTATTCGGTATTCAAAATTAACCCATACTGTAAAATAATCCCCTTAGAATTGAAGCGTATATTGATTAAAATCATAAAATCATAAAAAAACCTCTGAATCTACAGAGGCTTAAATTCTTAACTTCAATCTGAAAAAATTAATCTACTCTCAAATGAGCAGTCCACACAGGAATTTTTGAGTGATTTGTAACATCCTCCGCTATACTACCCGCTAAAAAGTGACCAACTCCTTTGCGCTGGTGAGTGCCCAGAGCAATCATGTCTGCCTTTACATCCTCTGCGTAGTAGATAATTCCATCTTCCTCATTTTTATAATTGTAGATCTCCAAAGTGTAATTTTCGATCCCATTCTTATGTGCAAACTCCTCCATTTGCTTCATATCATGTCGTGTAGAAGTAAAACTAGCTGGTGTATTGATTTTCACAATCTTTAATTCTGCTACAAAAGCAGTTTGTAATGCCTTCAGTTGTGAAACGAACGTATTATCCGTATTTT
>CAYGTD010000526.1:0-1798 GCA_964352725.1 uncultured Roseivirgaceae bacterium | reverse complement strand
GTAATCATGTTATTAATTACTGCTTTATATGTCCCAGCTCTCAGTTCACTCAATGTATCACCAGCTATTTCTTTAGTACCCTTGGACGCCAATTGCACATTGGGACTCCAATTGATAGAGTAGTTAGCACTATACGTAGCCAAGTCATATACAATGCCATTTTCACGAATGGAATTGATAGCGACGGCACCAGTGGCAGTGCCTAATGAACATGAAGTATTGCTCGCAATAACAGCATCTGTTCCAATGACAGTAGAAGGTGTTGAAGTTTGTTCATCAACAAGCTTGAAAGTTGTAACTGAACAATTACGATTAGGAGTACTGTTATCGACTACTTCAATTGTATAGTACCCACCGTCCACATTTTTTAGAGTGTCGACAAAAAGATCACCAGTATTGAATGTTCCGGTATTATTTGTTGGGATACTATCATTGTCACCGTCTCCATCAGTTAGCAATGTTCCAGTAGAAGTACCTCTATACCAAGTCCAAGTATAATCTGGATCTGTTGCATCATCACTTCCATTGGTAATTTCAAACCGAATCTGACCCAAACCATAATCGCCAGCATCAACACATGAGCTATCTGGGTAAGCTTGAGTTAGTACAACAATGGGGGAGAAGGCAGTAGAGTTCAACTCTACTTCAAGGGTATCCAGTTGACATCCTGTTTCTTCATGCCATGCCACTACATAGTAAGTTCCATTTGCGGGGTTAGGTACGTTATATACGCTATCCGCAAATCCAGTAGTATCCTGTATCAGGACTTTAGAAGAATTCAAGAAACTGAATTCATAATCTTCAACTTGACCCGAGCTAACGTGACTATCTGTAAATTCAATGAGTCCGGTTTCATCAGGCAAGCAATCAACCGGATGAGTAATATCCACACCTGAGAGGAAGTGGACAGCAGGATCATCTTGAACATTAAAAGTTTCAATGTATCCGCAATTATTGAATGCAGGACCGCTTAATCCTAGACGTTCGATGAGAACAGTATATTGTCCAGGTTCAAGGCTATCAAGGTTCGAGGTATTGACATTAAATTCGTATTGAGCGGTCAATTCATTAGCAGAAGTGGTATCTGTTCCAGTAAACCATCTAAATGCAAAATCACCGCCATCATTTGTTGAATCACTCTCGTCTTTGATTGCCCCAACATAAATGGCTCCATTCCCTCCAAAAGGAGTTGATCCATTTCGACTACAATAACTATTATCAGTGACGTTTGCAGAATCAAGAATCGGCTCAAAAGCGAGATTTGGAACAGTGTCAGTTTGGTATTGTGAGAAACATGCATTTCCAAAAACTGACACTTTTTGTTGTGCTATAGCGGTGTAAACACCCGCTTCAAGTTGTGTGAAGTTTACTCTATCACTACCTGTTACTCCTGAGTCAACGGGATCTATAACAATGGGGTAAGATACACCATTATATGTGTACTGGTTTCTAATTCCTCCGGTTGAATCCGAAGGAATAGTATCTCCTAAAAATAGAAAAATGAAGTAGTTTTCAATGCTTTCTGAACCATCTCCAGCGAGTCCATCTCCACCATCATCAATACCCACAGCGGCTACCCCATTCGATGGATTACATTGATCAACTGGTGAAATAAAGATGGTGGTTGTTACTTGTTGACCTATATAACCGAGATCGGTCGTTTTTTGGTATTTACAACCAGTCACTTTATCTTTTTCAATTATACTGTAAATTCCCTATACTACATCACTAATAATTGTTGTATCAGTTCTGGAATTGTCTATTGTAGGGGTAAACCCTAGGCCTGATGCTGTTCCAC
>CAYGTD010000525.1:0-1799 GCA_964352725.1 uncultured Roseivirgaceae bacterium | reverse complement strand
TATCAAAATGAAATCATCGACAAAATATATAATAGCAATAATAATTGGGTGAATGGTATTTTTTTCCTGGGGATTTATTACCCAATTTCTACCTTGGGGCGTTCCAGTTACTCAAACTGTCGTTTCTCAAAGAGGAAACACGTCTTTATTCATGGCTCCTAATGCAATAGAAGAACCTGTCAGAAGCTTAGTGACCGAATCATTTGACACGTTAATGATCAACAAAGTTTCTACTCTTGCTACTGATCGCACTTTTTCATGGATCGTGTCGATACCTATTCAGGATTATGATATGAATCGATATTTCGCTTTTGAAATGATAACCCAAATTCTCATCTCAATTCTATTGGTAGCACTACTAACCTTGTCCAGAAACCTACCGCAAAAAAATAGAATTCTAATACTACTAATGGCATCCCTTATTTCAATAGTTGGTATATATCTTCCATTCATGAATTGGTGGGGACTGCCAGCAACTTATGCCTTAGGCGCAGGGTTGAATCTAATTGTTGGATGGACAGTAAGTGGGTCTATCATTGACTGGTTCCTTAACAGATAGACATCTTTAAGATACATTACTTTCCACATTGTCCTTTAAAATGACTTAGATGATCTTCTGTTCGGTCGTCAATGATTTTATGTCGATCGTCAAATAAATGAGGTCAACTAAGTTCACAATCTCATCTTTATACTAAAAGATCAAAAGTATGAAAGAAGGGAAAATAGAGGTAAAGAACATTAACCACCCGGGAAAAACTAAATACGTTGATACTAAAAAATACATGGAGATACGTCAGGCTATCTTGAGCGTATTGCCAACAGAACCTCCGGGTTTAACGCATGCTCAGTTGATTAAAGAAATAGAACCATTCGTTTCGAAGGATTTATTTCCTAAAGGAGAAAAATTGGGGTGGTGGTCGAAAACAGTTGAGCTTGATCTTGAGTCAAGAGAATTTATCAAAAGGATGAATACAAAACCAATTACATGGTATTTATATATGAAACCATAATAAAGAAGTAACAATGGCCATTGCATGATATTGAATCCGATCGCTAGGTCCCGGTTTTATTTAAAATAATATCAATGAAACTCACAAACGAACATGAAATCAGTCAAACAATTATTTAAACTCATTCTAATACTGTCTATTTCAATTGCTTGTTCAAATAGCAATATCGACCGTCTGATCATCGACAGTGATCATATTAAGCGGAACAAATTGCAAATAGATTCAAAAAAAGAAATTTTGATTTATACACCTCCATCCTACAATTCCTCAGAAAAAGAATATCCTGTAATCTACTATTTAACTGGCTATACATCACCGGCAGATGAATTGATAAACGGCACATATTCTGGTCTTAGGATAAATGAATGGCTAGATGCCTATTTTACCAAAACCCCAACCAAGGAAGTAATTTTTGTAATCATAGAAGATAATAGTCCATTAGGAGGGTCTTTTTATACCAACAGTCCTATAACAGGTAACTGGGAGGGCTTCATTTTAAATGAGCTTGTAACTAAAATAGATTCAAAATACAGAACTCTTAAGAATAAGGATCAAAGAGCTATCACGGGTCATAGCATGGGAGGTTACGGGTCTTTGAGTCTGGCTATGAAATACCCGGACATTTTCGGTGTTTGTTATTCCATATCACCAGGTTTATTTGATGATAATGGAGTTCAGGGTATAAAATCAATGTCTAGTCAAACAAGTATTGATGCAGTGCAAAGTCTGATCAGCGAAATACTTTCTAAAAATTCTGAAGAAGAAAGAGTGAATTTCCTCAAATCTCAA
>CAYGTD010000524.1:0-1802 GCA_964352725.1 uncultured Roseivirgaceae bacterium | reverse complement strand
ATGCTCCAAAAGCAACTCACATGAAACAAATAGCACTAGCGCTGATACTATTCCTGACCCTTTCTTGCGAATCGCAAAACGAAAAAGACATGCCAGAACATACCAATTCACTCATCAATTCTACCAGTCCTTATTTATTACAGCATGCTCATAATCCTGTTGACTGGCAGGAATGGAGTGAAGAAGCATTAGCTCAGGCAAAAAAAGAAGATAAACCCATTTTAGTAAGTATCGGATATAGTAGTTGCCATTGGTGTCATGTGATGGAAAAAGAATCATTTGAAGACTCGGCTGTTGCCCAATTGATGAATGATCATTTCATCACTATCAAAATTGACCGTGAAGAGCGACCTGACATTGATCAAATCTACATGGATGCCGTGCAGGCCATGGGATTGAGAGGTGGTTGGCCGTTGAATGTATTTCTAACTCCAGATCAAAAGCCATTTTATGGTGGCACCTATTTCCCGAGAGAAGGTTGGATGAATTTGCTTTCCAGTATTGCTGATGCTTATAAAAATCAAAGAGAAAAAATTGATGAGTCAGCAGAAGCGTTCACGAAGAGCCTTCAGCAAAAGGAGTCTGAGAAATATAAGCTGGTAGGTACTAATCACAAACTCACTACTGAAGACGCGAGCAATATGTTCATGCTGTTAGATAAGAAGTTTGATCGTGTTTATGGAGGAGTTAAAAAATCACCGAAATTTCCAATGCCTTCTGTTTGGCAATTTTTAGCAACATATGCTTACCAAACGAAGAATGAAAGTGCTTTAAAGCACTTGGGATTTACTTTAGAAAAAATTGCTGATGGAGGAATCTATGATCACATAGGAGGCGGATTTGCTAGATATAGTACAGATGAAGAGTGGCATATCCCTCACTTTGAGAAAATGCTCTATGACAATGGACAGCTTTTGAGTCTTTATGCCAATGGCTATAAACTTACGAAAAATCCAAAATTCAAACGTGTGATCTTGGAGACTATTGAATGGTTAAATAGAGAAATGTTGGACGAATCAGGAGGATTTTACTCCGCATTGGATGCCGATAGTGAAGGAGTAGAAGGTAAGTTTTATGTCTGGACGCATGAAGAAATCAAAGAACTAGCAGGTAAGGATTTCGCAATGATTGCTGAGTATTATGATGTACAACCTAATGGGAATTGGGAAGGAAACAATGCCATCAGAGTAATGATTCCTGATGAAGAGATTGCTGGAAATTTCAACCTTGATATTAGCGAGTTTCAAAGACGCATTATATTATTCAAAGCAAAAGCATTAGCTAAAAGAGAAAAACGGATCAGACCAGGCTTGGATTACAAAATCATAGCTGGATGGAATGGATTGACACTCTCTGGTTTATCAGAATCCTATCAAGCCTTAGGAGATGAATCTATTCTTCAACTGGCTAAAAGTAACGCTTTATTTATCAAAAATGATTTGATCAAAAACGGAATATTGAATCGTTTTCCAAATAAAGATCAGGAAGGCTACATGGAAGACTATGCTGCTGTTATTCAAGGATTTATCAAGTATTATGAAGCCACTTTTGATCGAGAATATCTTGAACTTGCTCTCTCCCTTACCAAAAGAGTCGAAGAGGTCTTCTATGATGAGTCGGAGAATCTTTACTTCTTTACCAGCGATGAGTCTGAAAGTCTAATCGCTAGAAAAAAAGAGTTATTTGATAACGTAATCCCGTCCTCCAACTCCATCATGACCTGGAATTTGATTCATTTGGGTACTCATTTGTATGATGATGCAATGGTAGAAAAGGGAAAATCTATTTTAGCACAAGTAATC
>CAYGTD010000523.1:0-1805 GCA_964352725.1 uncultured Roseivirgaceae bacterium | reverse complement strand
TTACAAATTTAAAATTCCATTAATAATTGGCATAAGATATCATCAAGGATTTAATGATATTAACCCAACAAGTATAATATTTACTGACTCAAATGGAAATATAGTTGAAGAAGTTGAAATAACGGAGGTGAAAAGAAATTTTCAATTCAACTTGTACTACAGATTTTAACCGAAATAATGCTAACATCGTGCAAGAGCGCATTTGGTCCACACAGTGCGAAGTCCTAGTTACTTTGGTGCGGCTTGGCCGCACGTTCTTGGGTAGCATTTCACATCCACTTTCATCTGTCACGGGCGGACTATCAACTGGAACGCAGTGTTTCAAGCTACTCTCACTCGAACTAGGTTAAAACCCAATAACGTGCTATTTTTATGCTCTGTAAAACAAGTAAACAAACGCGCCTTACACAGGCGTTACCTGTCAGGGGATATAAATGTTTAAATCAGATATCATTGTAAAACGACCAACTGATCAAGTTTTTCAGAACTTGAAGGATTTCGGAAATCAGCCGGACATCAAATCCTATAAACTCACCAATTCGCATATAGATCTTTTAACCAAAATCAATTCCTATAATGGATTTGGTCTTAAGATTTCTGGAGATATCGAATCACATGGACAAAAATCAAGTAAAATAAAACTTAACATCTCAACTCGTCATGACTTTTTATGGTTTAATGTTTTCTGGAAAGGTGCTCTTTTAGTTGCTCTTTTTTATGACAAAACGCTTATCAACGGACAAATATTAGTGTTCACAGATAAATTGATATATGTTGGGTTAGGTTTCATCGTCTTTTTGACTGTTGACATTGCACTTATTCTTATGCCTTGGATTAAGCTGAAAAGGAAGCTTATTAATCAGATTGAAATAGAATAAACCCAACAGGTAACATGATGTAAGAGCGCATTTGGACTTCACAGTGCGAAGACCTAGATACTTTGGTGCGGCTTGGCCGCACGTTATGGGTAGCATTTCATATCTACTTTCCCCCGCTATTCCAGATTTTCAATCTGGAATTTAATGGAGGCATCTGAGATCTGTCATTACAAACGTATTGAAATCCTCTGATCAAACCTTCGGAATTACAAATTCTGAAGAACAAGAGCTTTATTCATCGGATGACTATCTTTCACTCCGCATATAGTCATCCGATGAATTGTGACACTTTTGATCCCAAATGATTAGTTTTTATAAACTTAAGGAAGGTTTAAACTTAAGGGTAAAATGTGCTCCCCCTTCGTTTTCTATTTTTAGCAAGCCATCCAGTTGCTCCGTCAGTACATTAACCAAACGCATTCCCATATTTTGACTCTCGATGAAATTTAAAGGTAAACCTTTACCAGAATCAGATACTTGAAGTACATATTCCTTATCTTCCATTCTCAAACTAATATCCAGCTCACCATCACCATTGGCACTAAAGGCATATTTCAAAGCATTGGAGATAAGCTCATTAAGGATCAGTCCAACAGGAATGGCAGTATCAATATCCATGTCAATATCTTCCACATTGATCTTCTGGTTTACAACCCCTGAAGGTTTATAAGTGTTAAAAAGAAAACCACTTAACTCTTCAATATAGTCCTTCATCTTCACATTGGTAAGCTGATCAGAACTGTACAATTTCTCATGTATCAATGACATAGATTTTATCCTGCTCCTACCTTCATCTACTGCACTTTTTGCCAAGGAGTCCTCTAACTTCCTTGACTGCATACTGAGAATACTACTAATAATTTGCAGGTTGTTTTTGACCCTATGATGTATCTCTTTCAGCAAAGTTTCACGTTCCTTGTTCTTTTC
>CAYGTD010000522.1:0-1805 GCA_964352725.1 uncultured Roseivirgaceae bacterium | reverse complement strand
TGGTAACATATGGAAACGAGATGATAAAACAGTTCAGATCGTAGGCGTAGTAGAAAATTTTAGAGCAACACTGCTTATCAATGGAGACGAAATACGACCAATGGCATTAAGCAATGATGCCACCACTTTCAATTATTTAAATGTCAGAATATCAGAGGGAAACCCTCTGAGGACTATTGCAGATATTGAGAATAAGTGGAAAGAACTTGATCCTGTTCACGAGTTTAAATATGATTTCTATGATAATGAATTAGCCAATACTAATCTTGCCATTTTTGATGTTGTCTCCATTATTGGATACATCTCTTTTCTTGCAATTCTAATAGCGTGCTTAGGACTTTTGGGAATGGCCACTTACACCACAGAGCGCAAGACAAAAGAAGTGGGCATCAGAAAAGTACTTGGTGCAGCAGAGATGAGCATTGTCTTAATTCTTTCAAAAGAATTTCTCAAGTTGCTAGGCATATCCATTTTGATAGCTGCCCCATTAAGTTATTTCATCAGCAAACTTTGGCTTGATAATCTTCCAAACAGAGTTGACTTTGGTTTTGGCACTGTGGTGATTGGATCACTACTCATGCTTGGGCTTGGACTAATTACCATCGGATCACAAACCATAAGAGCGGCAAGACAGAATCCTGTGAAGTCATTAAAGGACGAGTAATCAAAACAAGCTCCATATTTCTACTTTAAGATTATCCAATTGAATTGGGTAGCCTTAAAGAGAATGATAAAAGTCATTTTCTATTGAATCTGTATTTCTTAAATTAAGGAGGCTTTACAAACATAAAGGGTCGCTAAAAATGGAAAAGTATTCATATAGAAAAGTGCTGAACAGCCTAAATTCTGAATTGGTCCATCTTCAAGAATGGGTAAAAAGTAAAGGATTAAAAGTAGTTGTCATCTTTGAAGGGAGAGATGCCGCTGGCAAAGGGGGTACTATTAAGCGAATCATTGAACCACTAAACCCTAGAGTGTGCAATGTGGTAGCGTTGGGAGTTCCAACTGAGAAGGAAAAAACGCAGTGGTATTTTCAGAGGTATATAGAGCACCTTCCTTCTGCTGGTCAGATTACCTTATTTGATAGAAGTTGGTACAATAGAGCTGGTGTAGAAAAAGTCATGGGGTTTTGCTCCGGTGAAGAGCACAAAGAATTCTTGCGATCCTGTCCAGAGTTTGAAAGGATGCTGATAAAATCGGGTATCATCTTAATCAAGTACTGGTTTTCGGTAAGCGAAAAAGTACAAGAAAAGAGGTTTCGCAAGCGTATATCTACACCTGAAAAACGTTGGAAGTTCAGTCCAATGGATTTGGAATCAAGGAATCGCTGGCTGGAGTATTCCAAAGCTAAAGACGAAATGTTTGAGCATACTGATACAAAAGAATCTCCCTGGTTTGTAGTAAATGGTGACAATAAGAAAAAGGCACGGTTAAATTGTATAGCACATCTGCTAGATCAAATCAACTATGAACCTTTGACTATAAAACCAATAAAATTGCCCGATTTACCAAAGCAAAAACTTCATATAAGGCCTCCGCAAGAGAAACAAAATCATATTCCTGAACGCTATTAATAGAGAGGAAATAAGGCTTGGCTAATAGACTATCCAATCACCAATTTATACCCATAGCCACGCACATTCAAGATTTTAATACGCTTATCAGTTGAGAGTTTTTTACGAAGCTTACTGATAAACACATCCATGCTTCGTGCAATGAAAAACACCTGAAAATCTGTATGTTCACAGCTTCAACAAGAATCAAAATCAAGAGACTACATTTGATATGCTAGATGTTTCATTGAG
>CAYGTD010000521.1:0-1848 GCA_964352725.1 uncultured Roseivirgaceae bacterium | reverse complement strand
ATATATCTAAAATGGATTTTCTGGCTGAAAAAATTGAGTTAGAGTGTCATTTCAAGTTGCTTTATAAAAAAAAGGCCAGCAAAAATGCTGACCTTTCTTTCAGTTATAATAAATCTTCTTAGTAAAGATACTCTAGAGCTACAACATCATAAGGGCCAAACTCTCCATCTTCACTTGAGCTGAAGCAAGCAAGCATAATAGAGTTCATGTCAGCACTTGTAGGCGTTCCTGGGATGTGAATTGCTCCCACGCCGCTGCTACCTTCATTACCTCCAGAACCACAAGAAATAGATCTGTTGAAGTAATCAGTATGACGTAGGCCAACGCTATGTCCCATTTCATGCGTGATAACATGCTCCACTACGTTTGTTCCATAACTACTAGTTCCGGATTGAATCTGAATGAACTTATAAGGATTTCCTCCTGACGGGAATCCAGCAGATCCACCACCTCCACCACTTACTCTGTAAACCACCATGTCATATGACTGATAGTTTGTGCCAAAAGTTAGTGTAAAATTCAAACCAATATTTAATCGGTTGTAATTAGCAACTGCCCACTGAAGCGCAGTTCTCATAGTGTTATCCAGGGCATTTGAACCTCCAGTGTAACCAATGACACTTATTGTCTGATTGTTACTTACTAAGTTGTTTGTTCTGTACTGCTCACCATTGGCACCAAGACCAAAGATATCACTATCCAGCATTTCTCTCATCTGAGATTCAGGCACTAGAATGTCGCCCTCTAATTGATACTGCTTACTGATTTCTCCAGTAAGTGGATTTTGATGATTCACAACGACAATGTCGCTAACATCAAATCCAAGATCTGTGAATTGTGTCAAAACTTCATCTGAAATTTCGTCTGTTTTTGGTTCGTCTGTGTCTTGTACACATGATACGAATCCGAATGCAAGAAACATTACTGTAATGCTCCATAGTGTAGAATTAAATCTTCTCATAATTTAATATAGGTTAATTAATAAATACCAATCTATATCTTTCGAATAACATAAAGAAAACAATATTCTATTTTTTTTCCACATTATCAATAGATAAACCAAATATTATATTGAATATAATATATTAATATTCTAATAAATAGTATTAAAATACGATTAGTCAGCTTAAACTATGGCATAAATGGATTAATGTGCAAATAATATTCTTTCATCTATAATTATTGCTGTTTTGTCTAATTTGGTCAATCGAATGAAGAAGCAGATTTTTATTTCAATTTTCACATTGTTATCACTTATTTCATTTTCTCAAAAATCGACATGGGAGAAGGTTATTGTCAGTGATAAATCCTTTATAATGAAAACTCCCTTTCTAATGGTTGAATTAGATGTCAGTGATCTAAAAAAAATTCGCAGCAAGGGAATTAAACCACTAAGACAAATTGACGAGCGTCATTTCATATTTAAAGATAGTGACGTTGAATTTGAGAATATTAAAACATGGAGGGTTAATGACGATTGGAAATTAAATGTGTTCGAAAAGAGTAAAGAAGATCATTTATTTTATATCAAAACTACATCTAAGCTTGATTCAGAAAATTCAAATAACTTTTCAATTATTGCCTCTTATCCTGCATCCAATGTTTATCTCATAAGATGTGATGCAAATGCATTGGAATTTTTGAAAAGAGAAGAGGAAGTTGTTTATATATCTAATGAATCATATACTCCCAAAGTAGAGTCCAGAGTGATTGATATGAATATCAATCCAAACAGAGTGAATAAAGTACATCATTTCTTCCCTCAAATTAACGGAGCTAATGAAACCGTTTCCATACAGGAAGGGAAATTCAATCCATTTGATATAGATCTAATTGGTAGATATGTGG
>CAYGTD010000520.1:0-1860 GCA_964352725.1 uncultured Roseivirgaceae bacterium | reverse complement strand
AGGTAGAGATTGAGTAATGAAGAGGCTTTTTCGCTCTGTCAAAAAAATTATCTGGTTGCTTGTTGTTGGGACGATGATTGCCTTTCATAATTTCTATCAGCAGGAATTTAAAGGAGTAGAAAAACAAAGCCAGGAAATAGTAGAAGATGAAGAAGAGTAGGTCGGGATTTATTCCGGTCTACTTCTTTTATTGAAATTCTACTCTGACAATTGTAACTAAGTCTTACAATTATTAGTGAAGAAAAAACCACGTTTGAGTGAACGTTTTCTAAACCAGACTCATTATTTTTAAACTCAATTACCCGTAACAACTCAATTATGACAGTTCAAGAAATCCAAACAGAAATCGAATCATTGGAATCTCAATTAACAGGAGATATGTTTTCAGATATGGAATTGAAGGATAAAATTCATAATCTAAAAATGAAAGTCAATGGTACTCGTCCCCTAAGTTCTGAGATTGAATGCGTGGGTTGCGGAAGTTAACTCCTGAGGGAAACCTCTTATAAATAATCCTGTCCTTACCCCTGAAAACCTAGTATTATGAGAATTTTTCAGGGACTACTATTATGCCTTTGTATTTCGCTTATTGAAGCTCAGGAATCCACAGAAGCAAATTATGATTACATATCTAGCTATGGTGAACATGGCAACTCCTCACTTGCACTTGTAAGAAAAAATGATCGGTACGGTCTCATTGACCGTGAAGGAAAAGAAGTATTGCCCATCGTTTACGAAAAGATTTATTCCTTTGGTGAGCATGGGGTGAACTGGGCCAAAACAAGAAAGGCTGGTCTTTATGGGTTTGCCGATAGAGAGGGTAAGGAAGTTGTAAAACCTTCTTACGAACGAATCTATTCTTTCGGAGCAAAAGGAGTAAACTGGGCACTGATTCAAAAAAACGGCTTGTATGGTTTCCTAGATCGTGAAGGAAATGAAATTGTACCCACCGACTATAATTCAATCAATTCATTTGGTTCTAGTGGGATCAATTGGGCAAAAGTGGAGAAAGACGGACTCTACGGTTTTGTGGATAGAACAGGTAAAGAAATTGTGCCAACCAGATACAGCTCCATTCACAGTTTTGGATCTTCAGGAATTAATTGGGCAAAAGTAGAGGCCAACGGACTTTATGGTTTTATAGACCGAACAGGTAAAGAAATTGTGGCTCCACTCTATTCAAGTATCCACTCATTCAGCTATAATGGCTGGGCCAAAGTAGAGCAAAATGGCCTTTATGGGTACATTGACAAATCAGGCAAAGAAATTGTTCCGCCAAAATACAATCGAATAAGTAGCTACGGCAGCAGAGGCGTTTCTCACTTAGCATTAGTAGAAAGAGGTGGATTATACGGATTCATAAATAAAGAAGGAAAGGAAATTGTGCCTACTAAATATGATAGAATTAGCAGGTTTGATAGAGAAAATGCCAATTGGGCACTCATTGAAAAAGATGGAAAATTCGGTTTTCTTGATACAGATGGTAGAGAAGTTGTTCCTCCAGCCTTGGACGACTTAAGTAAGAATTTTCATGAATTGAAAGATTTATTTAGCTCTGGTGGATCGCACATCGGAAACCTAGGTCCTGTAAAACGCTACTGGGTGAGTCAGTTTGCAGGTGGGTATGCTGTAATCAAGAGCAAGAAAAATAGACTACTCGGAGTGATCAATGAAAAAATGGAAGTGGTTGCCCCTGTGGAGTTTCGAAAAATCATGGTGGATCTAGATGGTAGTATCCACGTATGGAAGAGTTATAGATAGTTATGACCCTTGCATTTGCATAATTGACTTTCGATCATAGTGCTTCTTCACTAGCCCAGCTTTCATATCAAGAGGAAATCAAACAATATCAAGATATAT
>CAYGTD010000519.1:0-1862 GCA_964352725.1 uncultured Roseivirgaceae bacterium | reverse complement strand
ATTTAATCTGATTTTGAAAAAAGGCTTTTACAAATTCAATAATAATGGGAAGAACAAATTTTTTGGGAGAATTTGAAGAGCTCATCCTCACCATGGTTTTGATCCTAGGTGATGATGCATATGGAAACACGATAGTAAAGGCAATCAAAGAGCATCAGGATAGAGATGTGAATCTCAGCTCTGTACACATCACCATGTACCGACTGGAAGAAAAAGGATTTTTAGAGTCTTATATGGGGGGAGCCACCAAAGAAAGAGGAGGAAGAAAGAAGCGCTACTTCAAAATAACTAATGCAGGTAAGGTGATGCTTCAGGAAATGAAAGACTCCAGAACAAACCTTTGGAAACTGGCAACTCAATTAAATTTTAGTGCATGAGTTCTTATCGACCACCTAGATTATCTACTCTATTTCTTCATTGGTTTTGCAAAAGTCAATTGCTGGAAAGCATACAAGGCGATCTAGAAGAACAATTTGATGAGGATCTGGAAAATCTTGGAGCAGCTAAAGCCAAATGGCGATTTACCTGGAATGTCATTCGTTTTTTTAGACTGGATATTATCAAATCACTTTCAGGGCAGACACGACTAAATTATTACGGCATGTTCAGACATAACTTACTTATCACACTTAGAAGCTTTAATCGAAATAAAAGCTCTTTTCTTATCAATTTAATTGGTCTTTCCACTGGTCTAGCGTGTGTATTATTTATCTATTTATGGATAAATGATGAAATTAAAAAAGACAAATTCCATACAGATAATGACCGAATCTATCAGGTGTATTCCAATCATAACGATGCTAGCGGAATATTTACGTGGAAAGGCGTGCCAGGACTATTGGCTGATGAGCTAGAAACAAAAGTGCCAGAAATAGAGTACGTGGTGGCAGGCACAGATGCGCATGACTACACTTTGAAAGTAGAGGGTGAGGCACACAAAGTATTAGGAAAATTTGCAAGTGAAGATTTTTTTAAAATATTTGATTTCACTCTTGTGCATGGAGACCCTAGCACAGCATTGTCTGATAAATCGAATATCATTCTCACCGAGTCCTTAGCCAAAATTCTTTTCGGCACTACTGATGTGGTGGGTAAAACAATGGAGTTTACTTTTTGGCAATTTGTGCATCCGCTAAAAGTATCTGCAGTACTTAAAGATCTTACCACAGAAACATCCGATCAGTTTCAATTTATTATGTCGTGGGACTACTATCATGATGAATTGATTTCCTATAAGCAATGGGGAAATTACTATGGTAGAGTAGTGGTGAAGCTAAAAGAAGATGCAGATGCTGTAAGTGCCGAAAGAAAGATAGATGATATATTAAAGGAAAATCTAACGGACACCAAAACAGATCTGTTTCTTACTAAATATGCTGATCAATATTTATACAATAACTATGAAAATGGTGAGCAAGCTGGTGGAAGAATAGATTACGTATTACTGTTTTCTACAGTAGCTATTTTCATACTAATTATCGCATGTATCAATTTCATAAACCTATCAACGGCAAAAGCGTCGCAGCGATCAAAAGAAATTGGTGTAAAGAAGGCATTGGGAGCTTCTAAAAATTCGTTGATGAGCCAGTTTTTTACTGAATCAATTCTTTTGGCTTTTATCGCACTCATCATAGCATTTGCATTAGTAGCTATTCTATTGCCCAACTTCAATTACCTAGCTCAAAAAAGTCTCACATTACACTTAGATTCTAGCTTACTAATCAACGCTTGCGCGCTTATTCTAATCGTTGGTGTAATTGCAGGAAGTTATCCAGCACTTCATCTATCTGCAATGAAAACCATTAAAACACTGAAGCCTAATCTTGGTAATGGTTCCAAACACAGCTGGGGAAGGAAAACGC
>CAYGTD010000518.1:0-1866 GCA_964352725.1 uncultured Roseivirgaceae bacterium | reverse complement strand
TTTCACCCTCTGGTAGCTGTATACTCCAACTGCAGCTGAAATTATTTTCATAATCAAACATTCCGCTTCCGTCTCCAAATGTTCCACTTGAAGCTTGATAAACATCATTGTTACATACCATTGCTGGTTTCACAAAAATCTCGATTTCCTTCTCAAATGTTTGACCTGAATTGTCTGTAGTTGATAATCGTATTTGAAAAACTTGATTTTGAGAATAGTCGGCATTGACACCAATGAACAGGTTGTTACCCTCCAGATAAAAATTATTATTATCCGTATCACCCGTGCCAGCAACAAATGCATAAGAATGAGTATCAGCAGGATCTTCATCAATAGTTGCCAAAGTTCCTATCAATGAACCTGACAATGTTCCATCTTCAATAATGAAATTAGATAGTTGCAGATCAGTTGGAGCAACATTGATTCCATTATCAAGAAGAATATTTGCCCGAGTTATCGTCATCCCAGGTGCATTATCATTGGTCATTACACAATGGTAGATCCCTTCATCGGCGCTTGAGAAGTTGAGTGTATAATTAATTAAATTGGCTCCTTCAATTATATCACCATTAAAATACCATTGATAATTCGTTCCTATTGTAGATTCAATGGCATCAAGAGTGAATTCACCATTCGCAATTGTGAAGCTTAAAACTTCACCAATAGTTTGGGGTGAATACAGAAAAGTTGTGGCCGTACTAGGTAAGTTTTGAATAATATCAGAAAATCCAATTTTATTTGACTCAACTCGTATTGAGTTAGTCAAATTAGTCATTCCTGACAGATCTGGAATGGAGGTCAGCTGATTTTGAAATAAGGACAAAGTGTGAAGGTTGCTCAAATTCGTCAATTCAATCGGAACCGAACCTGAAAGATTATTTCTACTTAATATCAAAGTTTGAAGGTTGCTCAAATTCCCAAAACTAATTGGTATTTCGCCACTTACATTTGTAAGAGAGATAGCCATGTATACCAGACTTGATAGATTCCCCAACTCAAAAGGAATTCCCCCAAAAAGGCCTGCATCATTAAATAGAATTAAATATTGTAAGCCATATAATCCTCCAAGTTCTTTTGGAATAGTACCATTAAGGTTATTATTTCTTACATCTAAATATGTAACCACTCCGTTTGAAGCTTCCACTCCAAACCAGTTAGCTATAGATTCGGTTGTCCCCCAGTTAGTTTTATCATTCCAATTATCTCCGCCAGTGTACTCGTATAATGTCATCAAAATATCACGCTGAGATATATATCCATTTTCAGAGTAGAGAGCAGCTATTTCGGCAGCAGACAATGGACGATCGTAGATACGTACATCGTCAATTTTACCATTAAAAAATTCATCATTATTGGCTGTGCTTCCAATAGATGCGGTGATAGATGTGATATTTTGACCAGCTGAAACATTACCTGATGAGACTTCAACACCATTCACATATGTTGTAACCAAGGTTCCAGATTTCGTAACCGCAACATGACTCCATTCATCATAGAAAACTCCGGAGTTGTTAGAGAAATCATTACCCTCGCCAATATAAGCCAGATCGCCACCAGCTAAAATCATGGAAGACCTTTCATTGGCTAATCTGTCTCCAACGAAAAATACACTACCAGTTTGACCTTGTGCATTTGGCATTACCCATGCGGAGTAGGTTACAGACACTTCTCCTACCGGATGATTGAATAATGAACTTATAGAAATGTGACCATCTGTTCCATCAAATCCGTATGCAGCATCTGGATTGCCAAATCTATCCGTAACGAGACTCACACCTCCATTTAAAATACCATCGCTTCCATTACCAGAGGCATCCAGTGCATTCCCATTGAAAGGATAATAGGCTATTAGTCCATTATTACATT
>CAYGTD010000517.1:0-1873 GCA_964352725.1 uncultured Roseivirgaceae bacterium | reverse complement strand
GTATTGGTCTATGGTGTAACTGGCAACACGTCTGTTTTTGGTACAGAAGAGTCTAGGTTCGAGCCCTAGTAGACCAACTTAGTTTATAAAAGGTTTTATGGCGAGAAGCCTGTCCCGAAGAACGAAAGTGAAGAGGGAAGCCTTAGTAGACCAAATTATATAAAGCAATCTCAGAACATGAGTCATCTAGAATTTGAGATTGCTTTTTTTATTTAACAACATGTCATCAGTAAAGATTTTTTCAGGTTCTGCGACTACCGATTTAGCAAATGCTATATCACACAACTACGGAAAACCTTTAGGCAAAAGCGAAAAGCAAACCTTTAGTGATGGCGAAATGGGGGTGTACTTTACTGAGTCTGTTAGGGGTTCAGATGTATTCCTAATTCAATCTACTCCTCCACCTGCTGATAATATTTTAGAACTATTGATGATGATTGATGCTGCCAGAAGGGCTAGCGCCAAATATGTAACAGTAGTAGTTCCTTATTTTGGTTATGCTCGCCAAGACAGGAAGGATAAACCAAGAGTAGCAATTGCAGCCAAGTTGATAGCTAACCTATTAACCACGGCTGGAGCTAATAGAATTATGACATGCGACTTACACGCTGGTCAGATTCAAGGATTCTTTGACATACCGGTGGATCATATGGATGGTTCTTCCATTTTTGTCCCATATATAAAGAATCTGAAGCTTGATAATTTGCTTTTCGCCACACCTGATATGGGCGGCACACCAAGAACTCGGCAGTATGCTAAGTACTTCGAAGCTGATATGGTTGTCTGTGATAAGCATAGAAAAAGAGCCAATGAAGTGGCTTCCATGCAAGTGATTGGAGACGTAGAAGGAAGGGATGTAGTATTGGTTGATGATATGGTAGATACTGCTGGGACTATTTGCAAAGCAGCTACTCTAATCAAAGAAAAAGGAGCAAATTCAGTAAGAGCTATAGCAACCCATGGCGTCCTCTCTGGTAATGCATATCAAAATATTGAGGAATCTGCTTTAGAGGAATTGATCATAACAGATACAATACCTCAAAAAGAAGAATCTAGTAAGATAAAAGTATTGACAGTGGCCGATTTGTTTGCGAAAGCAATCAGAAAGATCCATGATCACGAGTCAATCAGTTCATTATTCGTTAAGTAATTATTTTAATCAATCATATATTATGAAAACTGTTGAGATTATAGGGTATAAGAGAGCAAATCTTGGCAAGACTGAAGCAAAGCGTTTGAGGTCTGAAGGAATGGTTCCATGCGTCGTTTACGGCGGTGAGAAACAAATTCACTTCTACACTCCAATGATTTTGTTTAGAGATCTTGTATATACCGATGAAGCACACTTTGCATCATTAATCATTGAAGGTGAGCCTGAGCCATTTGAAGCTATTATTCAGGATGTTCAGTTTCACCCAGTGAGTGAAACAATTATTCATGCTGATTTCCTACAGTTATTTAGAGGAACCATGATCAAAATGGATATTCCAGTTCACCCAGTAGGAAATGCCCCTGGTATTGCTTCAGGAGGAAAGTTGATCAGAAAGATTAAGTATCTTCAAATCAAAGCATTGCCTAAAAACATGCCAGAATACATCGAAGTAGATGTATCAAAACTTGGACTAGGTAAATCAATCAAAGTTGGTGAGCTTCCAGGTGGAGAATATGAAATATTGAATAGCCCATTAGTAACACTTGCAGGTATTGAGGTGCCAAGAGCATTGAAAGGTAAAGAAGGTGTAGAAGGTGAAGAAGAGGAAGAAGGTGAGGAAGGCGCAGCTGAAGGAGATGCGCCAGCAGAAAACGCTGAAGCTTAAAAGCAATAGATTATTAATTTTGAACCTCCTGATTATATCAGGAGGTTTTTTTATGC
>CAYGTD010000516.1:0-1889 GCA_964352725.1 uncultured Roseivirgaceae bacterium | reverse complement strand
CGGCGTATTCAGTTCATGGGCAATGCCGCCCGCGAGAGTGCCGAGGGATTCAAGATTTTGAGCTTGATTCAATTTTTAACTAAGCTTTTGGCGCTCCTTTTCTGCGGCAACGCGATCTGAAATGTCGCGCACCATCCATATGATCCGCTTACTCTCACCTTCCCCGATGGCAGTGAACGCTAGCTCAACAGGGAATTTGCCCTGGTCGGCACGTAGCCCTTCAATGCGCAAGTCCCCCGCATCAATTGCGGCTTCAACTTGACTGGGGTCTGTTATGTCTGAAATGTGCGGCAGCAACATATTTATGTTTCGGCCGGTCGCCATTTTGTTGGTTGTTCCAAACATTTGAACGGCGTGAAAGTTTATCGTTTCGACTATGCCGTCGGCGTCCACGATTAGAATGCCCCGGGGAAAATTATCGAGAATAGCTTTTAATTCTTCTGCGGTGCCTTTTTGCTCATAATGTGATTGAGCGAGTCTCCGATTCGCTTCGTAAAGCGACAGACTCTTCTCTTCGAGCAGCTTCTCGGCTTCAATCCGGGCTCGCCTTTCGCGATCCACGCGTCGTAGCAACCGGTTAGAGTCAGGTGATGTCATGACGTCATGCACTAAGTTTCTTCAGTTCAAACTTTACGACCCGCCCACCGTTTTCATCTTCACGGTTAACCAAAACCGTATCGTGAAAATGCGCAAAGCAACCTTCCATTAATCCTTCGGCGAAATCCCCAAGGCACCGTGGAGAGCGATAAATCATGCGCATATGATCAGGCGATATTACGGTTGTCTCGAACTCCGGCAGCTCGGCATCGGGGTAGAGTTTTTTAACCTCCACGTGAATGAATGATTCAATCGTATCGAGAAAGCTGAAGCTGTCTTGAATGTCCTCAAAGAATTGGGGGTAACCTTCATAGAAACGCGTGAATAGATGCCGGCCATATATCTTCAAGAGGTCCGCCACCTTCGCGTCGGTTCTCTTGCTGAGTTCAATAACCAGCTTGGCCATTTCTGTATGCTCGTAGGTGCCAACTGTTGTGTAGGCACCGCCAGATGGCAATTGAGCCGCGTCTATGATGTCGTCCACCATGTCGGCCGAATAGGCATCTTCGACCATGTCCAAAAATTCTCTAAACACAACGCCCTTCATGCTTTGGCTCCTTCTTCTGCTGATCTAACGATCATCTTAATTTCAAGCACTCTATTTCATCAGTGTCGGCGAGATTACCCCCAAATGGGGGTGACATCTGGCGACTCTAAACTGGACAGTAGGGTCGCATTTTAGAGGGGAACCTTCATGGGTCATACGCAAAGCAACTCGCAGATTCGCAAACGCAACATGGTCATCGTAGATGATGATAAGTCCCTTGTGTTGGGAATCGCTCGTCGGTTGATGAGAGAAATCAACGTCATTCCCGCGATCTCGGCGGATTCAGCGCTGAAGTTAATGAGTAAGGAGGCGAAAATCGACCTGGTTGCCTCTGACCTCGAAATGCCGGGCATGGACGGTGTGGAATTTCTTGAAGAGGTAAAAAGACGTCATCCGGAAGCAAAACGCGTGCTTTTCACCGGCCAGATAGGCGTTAATAAAATCAGGAAAGCGATTAGCGAACTCGATTTTACGGCGGTCATGTTTAAGCCCCTCGATCCTTACGAGTTACTCCAACATGCTCGAGGGACATACAGGTAAGGGCTTACAGAATACCAGGAGCGTGGGCAGGTCGGGATGATTCTAATCGACGCGGCGCGTGACTTACCCAGTGGCGCTCTCTTGCGGCACCTAGGGTATGCCATTAGGCACGGAGTTTTCGACGAGGTGAGTTGGTTGTCCAGTAGTGCCCATTTTTAGCACCTAGGGGACGCCATTCCTGGACAAACCTACGAACCCATTCATT
>CAYGTD010000515.1:683-1897 GCA_964352725.1 uncultured Roseivirgaceae bacterium | reverse complement strand
ATATAGGGCTAGGAACTCTTGCTTGGCAAGCTGCAACTCAGTCAAACTGGATTGATATTGTATCTCCGTCTGGTTCTGGAGAAGGAGTGGTTGAAATTCAAATTGAAGAAAATACGAGCTTTGACTCAAGACTAGGTAGTTTTTTGGTACTTAGCAGCGATGCAGTCAATAGCCCCGTCACTGTTTGGGTTGAACAGGAAGGGAAACTGAATTCGCCACCTGAATTAATACAGGATCTGGAAGATCTTGAACTGGAAGAAGGATTCGTTACATACACAATTCAATTGTCTGATTTTTTCACTGATCCTGATGGAGATGATCTCAAATTTAGTGCTATGACGGAATCATCGGGAATTGTAAACGTGGATGTTACGGATCAAGCTTTAATGATAGACGAAGTTTCAATAGGGGAAACAACAATACTAGTAAAGGCTACTGATGAAATAGATACTGTTCAAGTCAGCTTTCAACTGAAAGTGGTGGATAGACCAAATAATGCTCCCATTTTGAATACCCCTTTCGAAGACCTGAACCTTGAGGAAGGATTTGATGATGTCTCCATAGATTTATCAACTTACTTTTCTGATCCTGATGGAGATGAATTAAATTATTTCTATTCTTTTGATGATGATAGTCCTGTACAATTATTCTTGTCTGGTAATACTTTACTAGTTAATGAAGTAGGTACTGGGCAGACAGAAATAATGATCGGGGCACATGATGCGATTGATTCTGTGCAGACTACTTTTAATGTGGTAGTTGATCCAGCTCTTGGTTTTGAAGAAGAGGAACTCACTATTTATCCAAATCCAGTTTCCAAATTGGTTTATATCAATTTAGGTTCGCATCAGAATTATAAGTTGATGATTTTTGATCTTCAAGGAAAGAAAATGCTCGAAGATCAATTTACTGGTAGTATTTATACACTTGATCTGTCGGATTTGCATGAGGGCATCTATCAGCTTTTAATAAATGATTCCAATCGTCAATTCAAAGAGATAAAGCTGATAAAAAAATAATATTCATTAATGACTTCACGAAAGTTGAGGTAAGAGTATCCTATTTTGAAACCTGCCTTAAATTCCAAAAATAATAAATCAAAGTATTTTATAGACCAAACATATCAATGATCAAAATCAATTTATTAACAATGCTGCTGAGCTTTTTTATACTTAGTTCATGCAAATCACAATCTGATGATTTTGATAGTAATG
>CAYGTD010000515.1:0-673 GCA_964352725.1 uncultured Roseivirgaceae bacterium | reverse complement strand
ATCTGAAGGAGATGAATATAAATGGTAGTGTTAAAAAGATTGCTATTTATTCACTTTATATTGATAGCGAAGAGTTATTAAAGAACGCGAACCCTGATTTTATAAAGAACAATTACGAAGATGTAATTAAGCTAAAATTTAACGATGAAGGAAATCTAGCTGAGTGGAAGAGATTTGAAAAAGACGAGCATCTCATCTATGAAACTTTATACTATTATGATGATTTGAATCGACTTAATAGAACAGTATATAACAATTTTAAGGAAAGGGAATTTAGTGAAACTCATCTAACATATGGAAAGGATGGAAGGCAAGTAGGTTATAAGACAGTCTAGAACGATATGGAAGTAGATGGTGAAAAATATGAATATGACACAATAGGAAATATTGTTTCTATTCAGTATTTAGAATTCGGAGAAAATGTGAAGACAGAAACCATAGAGTACGATAGCTTAAGTAGAAAAATTTTCAATTATGAATACAGAAATGATTCGTTGGAGATGTGGTCAAAGTATATTTACTCAGGTCTAGATAAATACCCTTCTCTTATTTATTTCTATGGCTCAGATGGTGAAATGATAGAATATTCAAGTTACCAATACGATGCAAATGGTGAAGTAACTTACTATTCTACTCATTCATATAATGGAAAGTTGAAGAGTATTTATAGGTT
>CAYGTD010000514.1:0-1903 GCA_964352725.1 uncultured Roseivirgaceae bacterium | reverse complement strand
GAACCAGTTGCTTTACTTTCCGATAGATAAGGAGAATAAGCACCGAAAGAATCGTAATGGAGAGCAGTGCTCTCAAAGTGATTTTATTCAATTCGCGATTGATGAATTCGGTATCATCATAGTTAATTGAAAGCGAAACATAACCAGGTAAATTCCTTGCCAGCTCGTCTATGTCTTTTCGAAGCGTGCTGGCTAACACTGGCTTATTCTCATGATCATGTGCGAAGACTCGAATCAAAACCGTGTTTTTTCCATTGAGACGAGAGATGAAAGTAGGCCTCTTATCATCTACTTTAATGGTAGCCACATCTCCAATTTTTATATTTTTTGTCAGATTGATCCTCAGGATGTCCTGTATATCATTAGGATTAGTGTTGATAAAGATGTTTTTCGTTTCTCCCTTTCGGGTAATCGAACCAATTTGCACTGATAAAAGACTACCAGAAATGGCCTGTTGGATGCTTCCCTGACTTAATCCAACGCTACGCAGTTTGTCAGCATCGTACGAAAGTTGCACAATGGGTTTACTATCCGTGGAGAGTTGAATGCTTTTGATACCTGGATTCAGACCAATCTGCGGAATGACTAACTGTCTCGCCACCTCCGAAATCTCATTAGTAGGCAGTGTGGAGGTAAGTGAGTAGATCAGCAAAGGCTCCCTATTGACCTCTTGTGATCCTACATCTAAAGTGGGGAAGGGCATTTCTTCAGGTAGCTGTTCCTGCACCTGCCTCAAAGCGGTGGTGATTTCAAGCCGTTTTTGTTGTAGATTGATTTCCTCAAACTCAAGGGTGATATAGCCAGATCCATAGCGAGAAACAGAATTGATTTCTTTCACTCCTTCTATGCTCGAAAGAACACCCTCTAGTATAGAAGTAGCTTTTTGCTCTGTGACTAAAGGAGGATCATTCTGACCTGTATAGAAGCTGATGATGAAACTATTGCTGATCTTTTTGGGTGAAAAATTGATCTCCAATAGAAGCGCACTAGCGTAACCAATAATGGCAATAATGATGAATAAAAGGGAAAGACGAAATGAGGTCACACCGTGAAGTTAAATCATTGTTTGGGAAGTGAAATGATCCTTCAAGGAATTTTCTTTTGATTCAATTCAGATTAGTATTTGTGACTCGTGAGAACATGCGAAAACAAAAGACTGCTTTAAGTATTTCAATACTTTTGTTAGGTAAATCCAACAAATAAGGAGCTAATTCAAGATTGAATAAATATCCTCATCCTTGATTTCAATAGTCTCTACTAATTCGCCTATATTATCAAATCTCAAAAGAAATGGCTTTCCAAATCCTGTTTCATAACGATATATATGTCTCTCTTCATCCAAATATGTTTGGAATTTTTCATCTATTTCATTTATCCTCTTACTTATTTCAATATCATTAGACTTGCCAATTAAAACTACAATTCTTTTAGAATGAGAATAAGTTGAATCATTTAACCTTTTTGTAATTGTTTCAATGCAATATGAACAGGCCTCAACATGAACTAATATCACTTCTGTATCAACCAACATTGTTTTTGATATTTGAATTTCATTAGCTAGATATTTTTCGATATTTTTAGAGTACTCATTCCTTGAATTATCAGAACAAGAAATCATAATTATAGAAAGTAAAACAATTATATTCAAATTATCTCTTAACAATTTCATATCGGGTATTATTAGCAAACTCATTCTCATTTTTCTGATAGTGCGAATGCGGTTTGAAAACAAACCCATCACTAATAGGCCTACTAGTTCGACCACCAATTTTTGAATTTTTAACTACTGTTTCTCCAACAATATTAAACTCCATATCAAAAAGAACAATTGATTGCGTTCTTTTTTCACCATTATTCAACTTCCCGTCAATCGTTTTTAGCGGCTGTTCGTGATGATATATTC
>CAYGTD010000513.1:0-1913 GCA_964352725.1 uncultured Roseivirgaceae bacterium | reverse complement strand
GGATAAGCTTATACATTCTGAAAAGATGGCCTCCTTAGGCGAAATAACTGCCGGAATTGCTCATGAAATCCAAAACCCACTGAATTTCGTCAACAACTTTGCAGATCTAAACAGTGAATTGCTTGACGAGATCGAGGAAACTATGGCTGGTGGTGATGAAATTGAATTAAAGCAACTGATTGAAGATTTAAAAAGCAACGAGAAGAGAATTGTTCACCACGGGAAAAGAGCTGAAGAAATCGTGAATAGCATGCTACTCCATTCGCGGACTGGGTTCTCTGAAAAAGAAGAAACAGACATGAATGCACTGGCAGATGAATGCCTAAGTCTTTCATTTCATGGAATTCGAGCAAAAGACAGTCAATTCAAATCTACTTTTCAGACTATTTCAGATCCAATGCTACCAAAAATTGATGTGGTAAGACAAGACATTGGACGAGTGCTTATAAACTTGATAAATAACGCCTTTTATGCTGTATCTGAAAAATCGAAAGTATCAGACAAAGACTATGTGCCAGCCGTAGAAGTGATGACCCAATGTGGACAGGATGAAGTTATCATCTCTGTAAAGGACAATGGAGCTGGAATTCCAGAGGAAATCAAAGTCAAAATATTTCAACCTTTCTTTACTACCAAAGCAACGGGAGAAGGAACTGGCCTTGGACTTTCCTTGAGCTACGATATCATAACCAAGGGGCATGGAGGAACCATCGAAGTGGATAGTGAAGTGGATAAAGGCACCACATTTACGATTAACATTCCGATCACATGAAAATAGGAAAACCCTTTTTTATCACTACCCTACTGCTTTGCACTGCATTTTCTGTTTGGAGTCAAGGTATAACGGTCACCCTGAGCACGGATATGTTCAGTTCGCATGAACGCTTGTTTCTTTCGGAATTGGATGGATGGATCTACCGTGAAGGACACGACGATTCCTGGTCGAATATCGAGATTGATGATACTGCTTGGAAGTCATTAAAAATCAATGAGCTTACAGCGAATATGGAAGATGAAGCCGGTAGATTGGAAGGCTGGTTTAGATTAAAAATTAAACTAGATGAGTCCTTTAAAAGTCTTCCGCTTACAATCAGTCGAGACCTGTGGGCTGCTACTGATGTCTACATCAATGGTGAACTTCTTCATTCATTTGGAGATACTGGCGATCCATATAAAGCCTACAATCCAATTTTAAAACAACCCGTCCCTGTAGATCTGGTGGTAGGACAAGAATACCTTCTTGCGATTCATTTTGTGAATTATGAATCTTTCTTCCTTCAGCGTGAACTTCGATTGAAGCCCGATAATCTCAAAAATCTTCTTTCACTTACCGGACCCGAGTATCTTAAGTATTTAGATCGCTCGGTCAAAACGGCCTACATTTTTGGATCACTGAGTGTTGGTTTGAGTGTATTGTTATTTGTATTGTTTTGGTATCTGTGTTTCCTAAATCCGAAACAAACCATCTTCAAGTTGATAGCATGGTTGGTGACATTTGTTATGCTTGGCTCCATAGCCATGTATTATCACTCCTTTATTGAGATTAGCTATTTCGTGGAAAAAGTCAGATTCTTCCTGCTGATCAATTTACAAGCCATAGCCACCATTTTTGGTTTGATTATCCTGGAGTGGATGTTGATCAAACGAATCTCGCGCTGGTCTATGGTAATCCTAGCGGCATTACTGCTAACAAACACCCCCGCGCATCTTTTTGCAATCTCAGTACCTTTTGGAATTGCTTTTACTGCCATGTTATTCTATTACGGAAACCTGTTATACAGAAATTGGAAATCGATCAAAGGTGCTCAATGGGCTGTTGTTATTGGAGTTGTTTCAGCCACCGTAGCTACACTATTTTATATTATCATCCATAAATATTTGCTTGATTTTTATAATGAATATGATAAACCGAT
>CAYGTD010000512.1:0-1932 GCA_964352725.1 uncultured Roseivirgaceae bacterium | reverse complement strand
ATGAGGACACTCCAGACGATCCTGTTATCCCAGTACCACAAGCAGACCTGAGCATTGTAAAAACGATCGACAACACCACACCGAATGTAGGCGAAGATGTAGTGTTTACTATCACCGTAACCAATGATGGTCCAAGTGCAGCAACTAATGTTGTTGCGACTGACGATCTTCCTTCAGGTTACACGTTTGTAAGTGCAACTTCCACTGTTGGAAGCTATGATGAAAACACGGGCGATTGGATAATCGGAACCATGGCTAATGGAGCTGTTGAGACTTTGGAAATTACCGTGACAGTTAATCCTACTGGTGATTATGCCAACACCGCCACGGTTTCAAGTGATACGGATGATCCAGATCCAACTCCTGGAGATGAAGAGGATACTGAAACTCCTGTACCTAATTCAAATAGACCACCAATCGCCAATGACGATCCATTTACGATTGATGAGGATACAGAATTGATAGGAAATCTATTGCCAAACGATGAAGATCCAGATGGAGACGATCTTGTGATTAATACAGTTCCTGTCGATGGCCCTGATCATGGTACATTGGTGATCAATCCTGATGGCTCATTTAGCTATACTCCGGATGAAGATTATGTAGGTGAAGATACATTCGTGTATGAAGTTTGTGATGATGGTGTTCCTGCCAAGTGTGATCAGGCTACTGTGACAATCACAGTTGAAGAAAACAGATCAATTGACATTGAGGTCAATGAAGTTTGTTTGAGCGATGTTCCTTATGTGGAATACACCATTACTGCGGTTGGTTTCACGCCAGTAAATGGAGCAACAATCACATGGAAGAAGATGGATGGCACAATCGCTGAACAAAACACCGATCAGCCATTGACTGGTATGTTGTTATGGCCAGGTGCAAAAGTAGATGCAGATGGCAAGCCAACTGATTGGCCAGGTTGGGATTTAGTTGATGGTATCTGGGTACAGATTGCTGATGGATTGAGACCAGAAATGATGCTTGAAGTAAGTATCAATCCTACCAAAACAGTGACTGTTTCTTATCCTCCAGCAACACCAAATTGCTCAGCTAATCCTAACAATTCACCAATCGCTAATGACGATCCATTTGAGACCACATGGGAAGAAATTGTTTCAGGTAACCTAATCACCAATGATGAAGATCCGGATGATGACAACCTTATTATCAACCCGATTCCGGTTGATGGTCCTGATCATGGAACATTGGTAATCAACCCTGATGGCTCATTTACCTATACGCCTGAAGATGGATTTGTTGGAACTGATATTTTCATCTATGAGGTATGTGACGATGCGGTTTCACCTCAATGTGATCAGGCTACTGTAGAGATTGTGGTTTTGAAACCAAATACAACTCCAGAAGCACTGCCTGATAGCTATCAGGTTCAGAATTGTATTTTCGTCAATGGCAATGTATTAGACAATGATTCGGATCCGGACAATGATAATCTTGTTGTAGGTATGATCCCTGAAGTAGATCCAACCAATGGAACCGTGACTATTTCGCCTGATGGTAGCTTCAGATACACACCAAATAGCGGATATGTTGGTACAGATAGCTTTACGTATATGCTTTGTGATAATGCCGAAAATCAGAAATGTACTTCCGGCGTAGTAACTATAGATGTAATTGCACCACTTGATTCGGATCAGGATGGCTTATTAGATTGTGATGAAATAGGGGATGATCCAGATAATCCTATCGATACAGATGGTGATGGATTACCTGATTACGACGATCCTGATGACGACAATGACGGTATCCCAACAGCAGAAGAACTTGATGATCCTGAAGATGATTGTGATGAAGACGGCATTCCAAATTATCTGGATGATGCGCAGTATTCATGTGGTGACTTGCCGGTCTCTACCATCGTCACACCGAACAATGACGGGTTTAATGAATTCATGCGAATAGATGGTTTGGATG
>CAYGTD010000511.1:0-1932 GCA_964352725.1 uncultured Roseivirgaceae bacterium | reverse complement strand
CATCCAAACCATCTATTCGCATGAATTCATTAAACCCGTCATTGTTCGGTGTGACAATGGTAGAAACCGGCAAGTCACCACATGAATACTGCGCATCATCCAGATAATTTGGAATACCATCTTCATCACAATCGTCTTCAGGATCATCAAGTTCTTCTGCAGTTGGGATGCCATCATTGTCGTCATCAGGATCGTTATAATCAGGTAATCCATCACCATCAGTATCGATTGGATTATCTGGATCATCCCCTATTTCATCACAATCTAACAAGCCATCCTGATCCGAATCAAGTGGTGCAATAACATCAATGGTTACTTCACCGGAAGTACATTTCTGATTTTCAGCATTATCACAAAGCATGTACGTAAAGCTATCTGTACCAACATATCCGTTGTTTGGTGTATATCTGAAGCTACCATCTGGCGAAATTGTGACAGTTCCATTTGTTGGATCTACTTCAGGGATCATACCTACAACAAGATTATCATTGTCCGGATCCGAATCATTGTCTAATACATTGCCATTGACGAAAATACAATTCTGAACCTGATAGCTATCAGGCAGTGCTTCTGGAGTTGTATTTGGTTTCAAAACCACAATCTCTACAGTAGCCTGATCACATTGAGGTGAAACCGCATCGTCACATACCTCATAGATGAAAATATCAGTTCCAACAAATCCATCTTCAGGCGTATAGGTAAATGAGCCATCAGGGTTGATTACCAATGTTCCATGATCAGGACCATCAACCGGAATCGGGTTGATAATAAGGTTGTCATCATCCGGATCTTCATCATTGGTGATTAGGTTACCTGAAACAATTTCTTCCCATGTGGTCTCAAATGGATCGTCATTAGCGATTGGTGAATTGTTAGGATTAGCTGAGCAATTTGGTGTTGCTGGAGGATAAGAAACAGTCACTGTTTTGGTAGGATTGATACTTACTTCAAGCATCATTTCTGGTCTCAATCCATCAGCAATCTGTACCCAGATACCATCAACTAAATCCCAACCTGGCCAATCAGTTGGCTTGCCATCTGCATCTACTTTTGCACCTGGCCATAACAACATACCAGTCAATGGCTGATCGGTGTTTTGTTCAGCGATTGTGCCATCCATCTTCTTCCATGTGATTGTTGCTCCATTTACTGGCGTGAAACCAACCGCAGTAATGGTGTATTCCACATAAGGAACATCGCTCAAACAAACTTCATTGACCTCAATGTCAATTGATCTGTTTTCTTCAACTGTGATTGTCACAGTAGCCTGATCACACTTGGCAGGAACACCATCATCACAAACTTCATACACGAATGTATCTTCACCTACATAATCTTCATCCGGAGTATAGCTAAATGAGCCATCAGGATTGATCACCAATGTACCATGATCAGGGCCATCGACAGGAACTGTATTAATCACAAGATCGTCTCCATCTGGATCTTCATCGTTTGGCAATAGATTTCCTATCAATTCTGTATCCTCATCAATCGTAAATGGATCGTCATTGGCGATTGGTGGTCTATTTGAATTAGGTACAGGAGTTTCAGTATCCTCTTCATCTCCAGGAGTTGGATCTGGATCATCCGTATCACTTGAAACCGTGGCGGTGTTGGCATAATCACCAGTAGGATTAACTGTCACGGTAATTTCCAAAGTCTCAACAGCTCCATTAGCCATGGTTCCGATTATCCAATCGCCCGTGTTTTCATCATAGCTTCCAACAGTGGAAGTTGCACTTACAAACGTGTAACCTGAAGGAAGATCGTCAGTCGCAACAACATTAGTTGCTGCACTTGGACCATCATTGGTTACGGTGATAGTAAACACTACATCTTCGCCTACATTCGGTGTGGTGTTGTCGATCGTTTTGACTATGCTCAGGTCTGCTTGTGGTACTGGGATAACAGGATCGTCTGGAGTGTCCTCAT
>CAYGTD010000510.1:0-1933 GCA_964352725.1 uncultured Roseivirgaceae bacterium | reverse complement strand
TTTTATCAATCTCACCATCTGCGCCGGCAATCAATATGGTAACATAGACTGGTGCCTTTAACAACACATCTATCTCGTCTTCTCTCAGTTTTTCGAATTCTTTGATCATCTTAGATTAATTACAATTTTGCTCGAAAATAATAAAAAAGGACGGACGAAATGAGAAAAGATCAATCAATTTCAGCGAAGAGTCGGAACTTCCCTGTAACTGGCAAATGATCTGATACCTGACCAGCTTCCTTTACCACCCTCGCTTCAAGACATTCTATGAAATTTTCATTGTAAAGTATATAATCAATCATGGTATAAGGATCAATACTGCTAAACGTGTAATAGTCCTTTGGTTCCTCTAGATACATTTTATTGGTAATTGCACTCTTGATATATTTTGAGCGCATAATTACTTCCATAGCCTTATTCTCCTTTTTCTCAAAATATGGGGAGCTGTTAAAGTCTCCAAGTAAAATAACCGGCATATAATTAGCGTATTCTTCAAAAATAGATTTCACAATTTCGGCCTGAATGACTCTGCAAGTTTCATCAAAAGCCTCCAAGTGAACATTGAGCACCTTAATGGCTCTATCACCAATAATTAAATCCGTCTCTTGCACCAATCTGTCTAAATAAAAGGCATCATATAGGAAGGATTTTTCATCTGGCTCAGGCAATATTACTGTCTTGTAATGCTTGATTGGATATTTTGAAAGAGTTGCCTGACCAGAAATCACTTTACCAAATTGCTGACTTGGCGGCCAATAAGGAAATGGCATATATTTCTTATCCCAGTTGATGGATTTGTAGGCCTCTGGAATAGTCAATGCCTCAGTCAATACTTCCAATTGATCAATATTCCAGGATCTATCAGAATCAAAATCAATTTCTTGAAATGCGACAATGTCGGATTCCAGCGCCTTAAACACAGAGATTGCCTTATTCATGTTGTTTTGAAACAAAGAATACTGTCTATCCATGGGCAGATTATTTGTCATGCCAGATAAATACCCAATATTAAATGTGGAAATCGTCAAAGTATCGGATGGACTGGCATATACGTTCTCGTATTTATTCAAAACGTTATATTCATCAACATCCAGATTTGGACGCTTGGAATAAAAGAAAAATCCTGAAGTGATAATTAGTATCAGGATGATTGCGGTGAATATTAACTTTTTCATCATAAAACTGTGCCGGCAAATTAGCCTATCTTTCCATTTTTATTTTGAGAATATGGATTTTACGTTTCTAATTTCGATCAGTGACGGAGATGAGCAGTTTATCAGCGACTTTATATCTACGTATGAATCATCAGTTTTGACAAACATTGACAAATTAAAAGATGCTTTTGACACAAAAGATTTTGTGATGATGCAAAAGCTGGCACATCAGATTAAACCAACTACAGAAATGCTTGGTTTTGACTCTCAGTCTGATATAGTAGCCATCAATAAGAATTCTAATAGTACCAGTTCAGAACAGATAGAGAAAATAATTAAGGAAGCCCAACAGGTTCTAGCCGAGTTGAAATCGACCTTTCAATCATAAATCAATTTTCTCTTTCTCTCCTAGGATTGCTGGGGCCTTGTTCCAAACATACAAGTCTAAAACAGCCGCAAAACGAGCTGAAATCTCTCTAATGGCCAGGGATAATGGAAGCTTTTCTTTATCATCGGCAGAATAGGCAATTGATTCAAATCCATAATAATTTGCTATAAAAAGGGATCTGTAGCAATGGAAATCCTGTGTAATTATGGTAAAGCGCTTTTGACCAAAAATCGCCTCCGCCCTGACGATCGAGTCTAAGGTTCTTAAGCCAGCAAAATCTAATGTGATCGCCCCTTTTGGAACATTCAGATTTACAAGTGCGCTGTACATGTCTCGAGGTTCATTGTAATAGACCGTGCGATTGTCTCCACTCACAATAATATGTTGGATT
>CAYGTD010000509.1:0-1940 GCA_964352725.1 uncultured Roseivirgaceae bacterium | reverse complement strand
CCAGAAGTAGTATAAATAATTTCTCCGTCAGGATTCAACACAAAGAAATAGGGAATGTCATTTCCTTCAAAATTGAGTGCTTCTTTATACTCTTTTAATTGTCCTTTGTAGAAAAGTACATTCGGTTGTAATCTTTTGTCAATGGTTTTCTGAAGCTTATTCATCACTTTTTGATATGCAGGACGCTTAGCACCTGTAAACATGGGAATGAAATAGCAGTGAACATCAAATGAAATATCAAAGACAGATGGAGTGGTAGGTTTATAAATAAACTGATTATACACTGGCTCAAACCACGTTTTCAAATATTCTTCTGATTTTTTTGAATAAGCCAGACCAATCAAAGTATACTTATCTGATAAATCTGCAGGGATATTCACAAATTCATTTTTGAGCGTTTCAGCTTCCATGGCTGGGAATTGCTCACCAACTTGACCAAAAGATGTGATAGAAACTGCAATGAGTGCGAAGACTAGTATGTTTTTCATACGGTGAATTTAGATAGAGGAAAATTACTATTCAATAAGGATTATTGAAATAACTGATATAGATTATGTTTCATGTTTTCCTATGAATAACGGTGGATGCATAGGAACATATAGCGGATTGAGTTAAACTTTTTTTCCTATTTTTTTTGTTTGTAACTAAATTATTCTACTACTTTGGAGCTGGGGTCTTAGACTCATTAATTACCTAGCTTAACTCAATGTACTACTCACTACCTAACCTCAGGAGGATAACCTTCTTCCTAATCCTATTTGTTTGTTCATTTATTGGTATTGGTCAAGATCGATATGTAGGGGATATTAGTTTAGCAGACCCTAATGATGCACCTCAAAGTATTGGTGGTTCTCCAGTGGTGCAATACGAAGGGATGTCCTACTATTTCACCAAGAGCGTCACCTTATCACCTGGCTTTGAGGTCACAGGTGCTAATGGAGGATTTTCCATTAAACCCCTTGCTACTAACCCTCCTCCCAATAATGCCAATGCCCAAAACTATGTACGAGTAGAAGTACCAAGTGTGGAGGTATCCACAGAAAATGAACTTACGCTCCTTGACTCAGATAATAAATCAACTTCCTATTCTTATTCTGATGGAGTAGGCAGAACCATGATGACTTCTGCGGCAGAAGCAGGACCCAATAATGAAGATGTGGTACAGTATCATTATTACGATCCAACCACAGGTAGACAGGACAAGTCTTACATGCCTTATTCAAAGGAGCAAAGTGATCCTGGCCAGTTTATTACTGACTCAAAAACGGAAACAGAAGATTTTTATAAGACTCCTACAGATGCAACACTTACTCCCGACAATACACCTTATTCTTTTACCGAGTTTGACGCAAGAGGACGAGTGAAATCGGTGATTGCTCCAGGCGATGTGCACCATAGTGCAGAAAAGAAAACATCTTATGAATATAAAATGCATGTGACTGGTAGCGTCATTATGCATGATCCTGAGGCACCAGTTCAGGTATTAGATGCTCCTGTTATTCGATGGGTTGTAAATGCTGATGAGCCCGAGGTTAAAGGATATTATGGGGAAAATGAGCTTGTGCTCACCATAGTAAAAGATGTGGAGGGTAAAATAAGCAGAGTAGTGAAAGACAGCAGAGGGTTAACGATTACTTCACAATTGTATGATCCCTCTGAGACTAAGTGGGTAGGAACATATAATGTGTATGATGATTTTGGTAGAGTTCGTTTCACTATTCCTCAAGTTGTAATCAATATTGTTCCTGCGGAAGAGGATTTACCCGAAGATGGCAATTGGAAGCTAGCTCCAGAGCAGATGGAAGAACTCCTTTTTCAATATGAATACGATGCACGTGGAAGAGTAACTAGAACAAAAGCTCCAGGAGCTGGATGGACAGAATTCGTCTATGACAAGTGGGATCGGTTGGTGTTGACAAGGCATGCGGCACAGGTTAGAA
>CAYGTD010000508.1:0-1947 GCA_964352725.1 uncultured Roseivirgaceae bacterium | reverse complement strand
GTGCCATTCAAGAAGATGCACAAGCTATAGCGATTACAAGTTATCAAGGAGGGCATGTCGAGTACTTTAAGTATATGTATGATTTGCTGAAGGAAAGAGGAGCGGAGCAAATCAAGTTGTTTGGCGGAGGAGGAGGAACTATCCTTCCAGAAGAAATTGAGGAACTGCACAAGCACGGGATCACCCGAATTTACTCTCCAGATGACGGCAGAGCAATGGGACTTCAGGGCATGATCAATGATTTGGTTCAGCAAAGTGATTTTCCAGTAGGAGAGAACTTGAATGGACAGATCAAGAAAATCAGTTCTAAAGATCATCAGGCAATAGCTAGAACCATCTCAGCAGCTGAGAATTATCCGGAAAAGTATAAAGACGAAATGGCTGCTTTGAGAAAAGTAGCTTCCGATACACCTGTATTGGGAATCACTGGAACAGGGGGAGCAGGGAAGTCTTCCTTAGTCGATGAATTGGTTCGTCGCTTCTTGATGGATTTCAAAGACAAAAACATTGCGGTCATTTCTGTTGATCCATCCAAACGAAAAACAGGTGGTGCATTACTGGGAGATAGAATCCGAATGAATGCCATCTTTAGTGATCGTGTATACATGCGTTCATTGGCTACTCGTCAGTCCAACTTGGCATTGTCTAAATATGTTCAAGATGCAATTGACATTGTGAAAGCAGCTGGCTTTGATTTGATCATTTTGGAGACGTCTGGTATTGGTCAGTCAGACACAGAAATCACCGATCATTCGGATGCATCATTGTATGTGATGACGCCCGAGTATGGTGCAGCTACTCAACTTGAGAAAATTGACATGCTGGATTTTGCGGACATCATCGCATTAAACAAGTTTGATAAGCGTGGAGCTTTGGATGCATTGAGAGATGTAAAAAAACAGTTTCAACGGAACCATCAATTGTGGAATGCCAAGCCAGAGGATTTACCTGTTTTTGGTACCATTGCTTCACAGTTCAATGATCCAGGAATGAATCAATTGTATCTGTCATTGATGAATCTGATAGCTGAAAAGACGGGCACAGAATTGAAGTCTTCTTTTGCTAGCACAGAGGAGATGAGTGAGAAGATTTTCATCATTCCTCCAAAAAGAACACGATACCTTTCGGAGATCACCGAGACGATTAGAGGGTATAATGAAACGGCAGAAAAACAGAAGGAAGTAGCGCAGAAGCTTTACAGTTTAGATAAGTCTGCTGAAGTATTGAAAGATGAAAAAGCGGCTTTAGAAGCGATTGAAAAAGCGGTAGCGAAACTGAAGCTGGATTTAGATCCACATAATGCGAAGATTCTAGAAGATTGGAACGAAAAGAAGGCGAACTATGAAGGTGAGTTCTTCACTTACAAAGTCAGGGACAAAGAAATTAAGGTAGCGACAACTACGGAATCACTTTCACATACTAAGATTCCAAAAGTTGTATTGCCTAAGTATGAAGCTTGGGGTGATATTCTGAAATGGAGTCTGCAAGAAAATGTCCCTGGTGAGTTTCCTTATACAGCTGGAGTATTCCCTTTTAAACGACAAGGAGAGGACCCGACCAGAATGTTTGCTGGAGAAGGTGGGCCAGAAAGAACCAACAGGAGATTTCATTATGTTTCTAAAGGATTGCCAGCAGCTAGATTGTCTACGGCTTTTGATTCAGTAACGCTTTACGGAGAAGATCCAGATCATCGTCCAGATATCTATGGTAAGATCGGTAACTCTGGAGTAAGCATTTGCTGCCTAGATGATGCAAAGAAATTGTATTCAGGATTTGACCTGTGCGCACCTACTACCTCTGTTTCCATGACCATCAATGGCCCTGCAGCGACTATCTGTGCGTTCTTTATGAATGCTGCCATTGATCAGCAATGTGAAAAATACATTACGGAGAATGGATTAGAAAAAGAGATAGATGCGAAGATCGCCAAGATGTATAAAGACGCTG
>CAYGTD010000507.1:0-1950 GCA_964352725.1 uncultured Roseivirgaceae bacterium | reverse complement strand
TCAAGCAAACCTTTCGATCTCTTCATTTGATTTCAATCCTCAGACTGTTGATGATACAGTTAGACAACTTGTATCACCTGATAGCCCGGTTTTGATGTCAACTTCAGAAAATGCTTCTGGCACAAATTATCAGTGGCAAAAAGACGATGTAGTTATGGACGGACAGACCAATTCTACTTTGGAAGTGACAGAACCTGGTAGATATACAGTGCTGATGACAAACGATAATGTAACAGGTCTTACTATAACAAGAGCACCGTATATCCTTACAGGAAGCGATGCGACTGATATACTTTCTTTCTCGTTTGATGGTTTTGAATCAGATGTTATATATGGAAATGGGACAATTGATATAGAAGTTCCTTTCGGAAGTCCTAGTCTTAGTTCGTTGGTAGCCATTTATGAGCTATCACCAGGAGCAACTGCTGAAATTGGAGGAACGCCTCAGGAAAGCGGAGTGACATCAAATGATTTTAGTGGTAATGTTACATATACTGTCACAGCTTTAGATGCGATTACTACTCAAGACTGGGTAATTACAACGACCATAGGTCCTAATCCAGCAAACGATATTGAGAATTTTGATATCGCTAATATGGTTGGGGATGAAGCAATTAATTTCGATAACCACACGGTCAGCATAACTATGCCATACAACACGGATAGGGCTGTATTAACGCCATTTATTGCAGTTTCTACAGGAGCAACCATTGATCCATTATCTAATACTCCTCAGGATTTTACCAGTACGTTTAGCTATACGGTTACTTCTGAAAGTGGTATTGCTCAAGATTGGACCATAGATGTGACAAATGAATTGAACAATGAAACGAATATTACAAGTTTTGTTATTCCTAATCAGGTGGTTGAAGAATCAATAGACTTTGATAACCATACTATTTTAGTTCGGATGCCATTTGGGACTGATGTAACAGCGCTAATTCCTACCATTTCATTATCTCCAGGAGCTACAATAACACCAACAAGCGGTACTCCTAGAGATTTTACTAATCCAGTAGTATATAATGTGATTCCTGAAGACAATAGTGCTTCACAGTCATGGACCATCACGGTTGAAGTGGACGCCAGTCCTAATAATAATCCAACATCTTTAACAATTGATAATGCATCTATTGATGAGAATACCATTGGACTTGTAGGTACTTTCTCTTCAGTAGATCCAGATGGAGATACGCAGGTTTATTCTTTGATCAATGGGATAGGAGGGACTAATAATACTAGTTTCACCATTTCTGGTAACCAATTGTCATCTACTGTAGCATTTGATTTTGAAAATAAAGCTTCATATTCTATTCTTGTCAGAGTTGACGACCAAAGAGGAGGTAAACTTGATCAGCAGTTTACGATCAATGTTACGGATGTAAATGAAGCACCTTCTATCGCAGACCAGACTTTCACACTTGATGAGAATACTACATCGGGTTTTGTGGGAGATGTAGAAGCAGAAGATGTAGATGCTAATTCTAGCTTAAATTTTTCAATTACAAATGGTGTAACAGCCTTTGACATAAGTGGGACAGGTTCGATTATCGTTAACGATGGAAGTCAGTTAGATTTCGAATCCGCGCCTACTTTTACGTTGACAGTAAATGTGACCGATGGAGAATTAAGCAGTGAAGCCACTATTACCATCAACTTAAATGATGTGAATGATGCGCCAGTCATTGCAAGTGGACAAACATTCAATATTCCAGAAAATAGTGCGAATGGCACCAATCTTCTTGGAGGGACAACTCCGGGCGTTGTAGAGGCAAGTGATCAAGACACTGGAGATGCTTTATCATTCTCAATTATAGAGGGCAATGGCACTGGCGGTGGAGCTTTCGCTATCGACAACACAGGTCAATTATCTGTGAATGATGTTACTCAATTGAATTATGAAACTAATCCGACTTTCAGTCTAAACGTTTCTGTAACCGATGGTACTTT
>CAYGTD010000506.1:0-1959 GCA_964352725.1 uncultured Roseivirgaceae bacterium | reverse complement strand
ATATTCAGCGAATCGAAAGGGAGTTTAGAGTAGATACAACAGGAACTCCCGGTACCATATCAATTGCCATCGATGGAAATGCACTTCCTGCGCTTCCTGCAGATTATACCGAGTACCTATTACTTACTGATGATGATGGACTGTTCAATGATGGAGCTACTGTCTATTCAATGACGTTAGTTGATGGTGAGTATATAGCAAATAGCGTAATAGTGACACAGGGCACATATTTCACTATCGCAACTCATCGTAGAACCATCGAGTTTGCGAGTAGCTCAACTCAGGACTTTGAGAGTACAAACAATACTATTTCTTTAAATCTCTCAGTTACTTCTGGAGCAGATATTTCTATTCCTTATACTATTGCTGGATCTGCTACTGCTACTGCGGATTATTCTATTGCAACAAGTGGCTCATTCGTGATTAGTGCAGGAAAATCAGCAAAGGTCATTGATTTAGGTATACTTGATGAATCAGAAATAGAGAGTGATGAAACAATAATAATCACTTTAGGAACAGCTCCGGCTGGTACTATCTTAGGAACCAATTCAGTATTTACATATACCATCAATGATGATGATAATGAAAGAGATATTGAGTTTAGGAACCCTTGCGACTATGGATTTTCCAAAACGATAACAATAGATAATACACAAGTAGATGATGCAGATGGTGCCGACTTAACAAATTTCCCACTGCTCGTCTCATTTACAGATGCGGAGTTAGCTTCTGTCGCAAACGGAGGAAGCGTAGAAAATAGCAATGGATACGACATTGCCTTTACATATCAGGATTCTCTAGTTTGGCTCGATCATGAAATTGAAAAATATGATGAAACCACTGGTGAATACATCGCTTGGGTGAAGATTCCAATTCTTGATTTTGATGATGATACTCAAATTGCTATGCATTATGGTAATGCCAACATTACAGCCAATCCCTCAGTAACATCTGTATGGTCGGAATATGTAGGTGTATGGCACTTGAATGGAGATGTAGCCGATGCATCACCAAATAGCCATGGAGGTACTGATAATGGTACAGATGATGTGTCTGGTAAGGTTGGAAATGGTCGTGATTTCGATGGAGCTGGAGATTTCATTGAGTTGGCAACATTCCCCAATCTGCAGACAGACTTTTCTATAAGTGCTTGGGTGAATGTAGATAACATTGATGTAGGACAAAGAGTATTCATAGATGATGATAATAATAGTAATGGTTATTCATTGTCGATTGGTGATCCCGGAAGCGGAAGGGTAAGATTTTTTAGTAGAGGAGCGGGCCCTACATCTGTGGATGGATCAATTGGCCTTACTGCAGGGACGTGGTTTTACGTTACTGGAGTAGCAGATATAGATGCTGGCGGTAGTAGGACACTATATGTAAATGAAAATCAAGCAGCCAGTGCAACGCATACGAATATGTTTGGAACAGATGTAGGAAGTGCTGCAATCGGCGGTGAAACGTTATCTGGCGAAACTAATAACAGATTTAACGGTCTCATGGATGAAGTAAGGGTTTATAATGGTTTGTTAAGCGCAGCTAGAGTAGCCACAGAATATAACAACTACAATGATCCAGCATCTTTTTACACGGTTGGTGCAGAAGTCGCGGGAGCGTCTTGTCTTATTGCAGAAAACACTGCCGACGAATTGGAGGTCACAGTAAGCGTTAATCCAATTGACAATGTGAGTGATACAGATATTACTTATACAGCAACTGGAGGAACAGCAACCAATAGTGAAGATTACACATTGATTACAGGCGTGGTGACTATTCCTGCTGGTGATCAAAGCGCTACTTTTAAATTCCCAATTATCAATGACTTGATTGATGAAGAGGATGAAACTATTCAGATATCTTTAAGTGGCCCATCTTCAAACACTAAAATAGGAACTACCAGCCAAGTGAGTTACACAATCACTGATGACGATGATGGCCCTACTATTGGTTTTGTAG
>CAYGTD010000505.1:0-1960 GCA_964352725.1 uncultured Roseivirgaceae bacterium | reverse complement strand
CTTCACCAGCGTCACCGGCTTTTTCTTTTAATTTTTCGATTCTATCATTCAATTCTTGTTCCCGAGTTTCCAGTTTTTTGACCAATTCCTCCTTTTTGTTCGATGTTGATTCCTTTTGATTAGTGGTACATCCTAAAAGAAGTGCGCCTAATAAGAAGATTACCATATTAGCTCTCGCTATTGTTGGCAACATTTTTACTGATTTCATAAGTATCTATTTTTTCTTTTATTAATTCATAAGACGAACTTACAATAAATGAGTGGTCAAAAGACAGAATGATGGGGGTTTTCATTTTCGAAGGATCATTGGCCATTACCCTGATGAGATCATCATCTGAAAACTGTTCGAGTGTTGCTCTCAAATTTTCTAAAAGTAGATCTTTCACTGATATGTTTAGTGCATTAGTTACATCCACAACCTACTTAGGAGTTAAATGATCTTTATGAATGTCACGTTCATTTAATTTCACTTTCTCAATGGCCAATGCATATCCAAGCGCAGCTTTGTCTTCAATTCTATTGCTATTGTACAAAAACAAGTATTCTCCTTTCCTGATCATCATATCTTTCTCTGTTCTATACTAATTCAACAGTTTGGGATAGTTGTTGTTCAGACTATTTAAGATAGATGGCTTTAATATTGACAAATTCATGAATCCCAAATGAGGATAGCTCCCGGCCATAACCACTGTTTTTTATGCCTCCAAAAGGGAGACGAGGATCGGATTTCACAAAAGTGTTAATAAACACACTGCCGGCATACAGGCGCCTTTCAGCAATTTTAAAGGCTCTTTCTGTGTTGGAGGTGAATATAGCGCTACCAAGTCCGTATTCAGAATCATTTGCAATACCTAAAGCATGCTGTTCGTCATCTGCCTCAATTATTACTGCTACAGGCCCAAACAATTCTTCATTAAAGGCAGGCATTCCTTTTTTGACGTTTGTTAATAAGGTGGCCGGATAAAAATATCCCTTTCCTTCTGGAACAAAGCCGCCTATTATACACTTGGCTCCTAAATCGATTGATTTTTGCACCTGTAAATGCAATTGTTCTCGTAAGTCAGCTCGTGCCATACTTCCCAAATCGGGATTAGTCATAGGGTCCCCAAAACCTTTATTTTCCAGTATTCTCTTAACTTTTTGAGTGAATGATTTGATGTTCTTTTTGGTAACGATAAATCTCTTTGCTGATATACAACTCTGTCCAGTGTTGAGGAGTCGCCCGGCCACAGATTCTGAAGCGGCTATATCCAGATTAGCATCATCAAGTATGACGTAAGGGTCACTTCCACCTAGTTCTAATACAGATTTTTTAAGGTGTTTTCCAGACAATTCTGCCACGGATTTTCCAGCTTTTGTAGATCCCGTAAGTGTTACACCTCTAACAAGTGGATGAGCTATTACTTTTTCTGCTTGGGGGATATCAATAATCAACGAGGATAATAATCCTTCCGGGAAGCCAGCTTCCAATGTTAATTGGGTGATTTTTATTGCACAACCTGTAGTTATTGGAGCGTGTTTCAGTAATGCTGCATTTCCCGCCATAAAAGCAGGGGCAAGAAACCTGAAAACTTGCCAAAATGGAAAGTTCCAAGGCATGATAGCTAGAATGATTCCTAAAGGATTGAAAGCCACATAGCTTTCAGTGGCTTCAGTGTGTATCTTATGATTAGTAAGTTGGCTCTCCGCATTTTCCGCATAATATTCACAAACCCAAGCGCATTTTTCAACTTCAGCTATACTTTGGTTGAGTGGTTTTCCCATCTCTGTGGTTATCAATACTCCAAGTTTTTTTTTACTGTTTCTCAGCAGTTGCGCTAGCCTATTCAACTTGTCTTTTCTTTCAATGAAGGTTGTGTTTTTCCAGTTTAAAAATGCTTCATTAGTCTGATTGATACTTTTCTCCACTTCATCATCAGTGAAATAGTTGTAGGTTGCTAAGACTTCTTCAGTTGAGGGA
>CAYGTD010000504.1:0-1961 GCA_964352725.1 uncultured Roseivirgaceae bacterium | reverse complement strand
GTCTTCATAGGGCGTGGATCAGTAAAAGCAGGATTTGATTTTGGTAAATTGGATGAGAGTAATTTTCTATACGATGAAGACTCCAAAACCATCAACTTCTATGGAATTAAACCTGAAGTGCTGGACGTAGATATCAATCCGTGGTTTATACCAGAGCGAAAGGTGAAAGGCTTTGAACTGGTAACCTATAGCGGAGATGTCAGTTTCATAGAAGCGAAGGAAGTAAAGAGGCAATGCAAGCAGAAACTACTGGCTCAAGCAAAAGGAGCTCAAATAGTAGAGAATGCAGAAGAAAATGCACGAGAAGCGTTAAGGAGTTTTTTCTCATTGCTATTAGATGAACCAGATATAAAGGTTTCATTTCATACTCAACCATTTGATTTGCATTTAGCTATCATAAAAGCAGATACACTCATTGATAAAAACGAAGCGTTGTTTATCGATTCACTGTATCAGCATCATCTACGAATTTCTGATACTGTTTCTGTAGATAAGAAGTTGAAATTGGATCAGCATTTCAAGTTGTTTATTGCGTCACTCAGAAAACTTCCATTTATGGAAAAAGAGTATGACTTCAACTATTACGCAATGTCAGCAGCTCGTGTGCTGCAGGATACCTTTCATGTTTCAAAAGAGGACGTTATCTTTTTGAATAGTGTAAGAGGTAAAATTACTTCTACAAAAGAGGAGCCTGAAAACATTACCAGTACAACAATGGAAGATCATGCTTTATGGTTTACAGATGATTTTCGGAAAGAATTTAATGGCATGCTAGCGCTGCTTAAGCAAGAGCAGTTAAGCCAATTCGATTCCACGTTTGACTTGAATACATTGCGATTTTCGGAGGCGACATTGGACTCAACTTCCATAGCGGAGGAAAGACAGCTGTTACAAAAGCTTCCAGACTCTGTCATTTATAAAGAAATGCGAACGAAAGAATTAGCGACCATAGATAGCATATTTATCTCTAGAGGAGCCTACGAAAACAAGGTTCGTCCACTGGATCGCTTCTCATCCAGCATCACTGATTTTATTAACCGACTGAAGAAATAACTCATGATCAAAAAACACTTCATCAAAGAATTGAATATCTCAGGACTCGTTAAGAATGGTTCTAAAGGATATGATGCTAAAAAGGTGCAGGAATGGCTTAATCTCTGGCGATTTGTAGACCCAAAATGGTATCACAAAGTGACAGTAGATGGCGAGTTTGGAGCACAAACTGAAATGGTAGTTAAAGACTTTCAGCAACTGAAGGGATTGGATGCCGATGGGGTAGTAGGCAGGCAGACGTATGGAGCTTTGACACAACCAATGCTCAATGCTTTTACGAGGATAGAAGGAACAGATATTCGCCAATTGATTGTGGCTTATGCACGACAGCACTTAGCGAACATACCACGAGAATTATACAATAGTAATATTGGTCCTTGGGTGCGAGCCTACATGGACGGAAACGAAGGAAAAGAATGGGCTTGGTGTATGGGCTTTGTGCAGACGGTGCTGGATCAGGCATATACGACAGTAGGAAGAAAATTTACAGAGATTATGCCTCAATCGTACAGCTGTGATGTGGTGGGTAATCATGGACTGGAAAAGAAGAAACTTCACCGAAATATCAATTTAAAAAACAACCCTGATCTGATTGAAGCTGGCGATGTTTTCCTAAACATGAAAACCAAATACGACTGGGTACATACTGGTATAGTGATAGGCGTGGAGGGGGATTGGATGCATACCATAGAAGGCAACACCAACGATGAGGGATCACGCGAAGGGTTTGAAGTATGCATGCGCCGTAGAAACTTTCAAGCGAATACCATTGATTTGTTTAAGGTGGGGTAGAGGTGTTTAGCACAAGTATCTACTAACGCTTATTAGCTTACATTACCCTTCAGCTTATTTATCAAAAAAATACTTCTTGAGCCACCCGATACGTATTTGCATGAGCTTCCAATATG
>CAYGTD010000503.1:0-1962 GCA_964352725.1 uncultured Roseivirgaceae bacterium | reverse complement strand
ATTGCTTGGGTTACCTTGATTATTTATAAACCCTAATCCTTGTGATGAATAGATCGATTGAGCAGAAACTGCTGACCCTAAAAATAGTAAACAGGCAATGCCTGCTATAAGTCCTTTCATTTTTTTATCCTAATTATTCCCAACCGCTGTTTTTTTCCAAATGCTATACAGCCCTATCTGCACAATTTTTGAGCCTGCAAAGATGGGTTCTTTTAGCTTGGATTCAAAGAAATGTGCTTCTCCTCCTGTGAGAATAACGTTAATTGATGTGAAATCTTGAGTGAAAGTCTTAATGGCTCCTTTTAGCTCATGGACTATCCCATTAATCACACCACTTAAAAGGCACTCTTTAGTTGATTTTCCTATACTTTTCAAATCTATCTGTTGCCATACCTCTGATATATCGGGTAATTGACTGGTGTAATGTGACATTGCTTTCATTCGCATTTTTGAGCCAGGAGAAATGGCACCTCCTTCAAAAAGCCCTTCAGAACTTACCAAATCTATGGTGATACAGGTTCCTATATCTATTATTAAACTATTCTCACCTGGGAAAAGAGCCCAAGCACCAGCTGCTGCTGCTATTCGGTCACTTCCAAGTGTCTCTGGAGTATGATAGTTAAGTGAGATGGGCAGGTTAGTAGTGTTCGTTAAAATTGTTATTTGCCTAGATGACAGTAAATGCTTTTCAAATTTTCTTACCGATGAAATCATCATGGGAATCTCTGATGGATAAAAGTCATTCAGTAATGTAAGGGTTTCCCATGTTTTCCAATTATGAAATTCTCCACCAATCACCTCTACAGTTTTGATAAGCGTATTACCAATATCTAATAGTATAACCTCTATCTTTTCGCTCATAATCACAAAGAAAATCAAATGAGGATTAATTCTCTTCAACAAAAAAATCTGGGATCATGAAAATAGGTTTTTCAGCCTTGGGTATTATGGCCGGATCATCTATGGATGGATTGGATATTGTCCATGTTGAACTCTGCCAAAAGGATGATAGATGGACTTACACTATTGGTGAAGGAGAAACGATCCAATATGATCCTTCAATTTATTATAAGTTAAAAAAGTCTGCATCTAAAGTCAAAAGTGAGCAAGAATTACTGGATTTAGAATTTGGCGATTGGATTGGAGAAAAGGTAATTAAATTTATTCAGAAACATAATTTAAACCTCGACTTCATTTCGGTTCATGGGCATACGGTAATACATGAACCAGAAAATAATATCAGCTGGCAGTTGGGTGCCGGGAATGAAATTGCCAAGAAAAATGGCATTACTACCATTACTGATTTTAGAAGCAAGGATATTTCTTTAGGCGGTCAAGGAGCGCCCTTGGTTCCAATAGGTGATTTCAAGCTTTTCAATGAGTATGATGCTTGTCTTAACCTTGGTGGAATCGCTAACATCTCACTTAAAGAAAGTCAAACAGCGTGGGATATTACGCCTTGTAATCAAGTGTTGAATTATTACGCTAATCAGCTTGGAAGGCCATTTGACGAAAATGGCGAGCTAGCGAGGCAAGGGAAAGTGGATCAAGAGTTTCTCAACCAAATTCAGCGAAACAATTTTTTCAAATCACTTCCCCCAAAATCACTGCCTAATCAGTTTTTAGGAGAGAAATTACTCAATCAAATATCGCCGCAAAATGGATTGAGAAGTATGACAGAATTTATAGCTATGCAGATTGCCTCTGATTTAAGTAAAGTAATAATACGAAATTCAAAAATGCTTATAACAGGAGGTGGTGCTTATAACGATTTTCTAATTGAAAGAATTAAATATTACCTACCAAATTGGCAGACATCAATTCCAACTAAAGATTTGATTGACTTTAAGGAAGCTATTGTGTTTGCTTTCCTTGGGGCGCTACGATTAAGTGATGAGATAAATGTGCTGTCATCAGTAACTGGTGCTACGAAAGACTCTTCTTCGGGTGTGATTCATTTTG
>CAYGTD010000502.1:0-1965 GCA_964352725.1 uncultured Roseivirgaceae bacterium | reverse complement strand
AATTGAGATGCAAATAATCAACCATGAGAACGTATTCTTTCATAGCTATTTTAATTCTCCTTAGTTGGAATCCAGTTAGTAGTCAAGATTTATCTGGCCTATTTTCAGAAATAGATAGTATTTCAAACGCCTACTCCGTAGACAATCCTATTTGGAGAGGGCAGCATCCATCAACATACGTTTTCGAGACGCTTGACTCTCAAAAAGAGCAGGCAGAACAATTTCGAGAGAAACTCAAGGTGCTCAAGACTATTTCAGATGCTGAGTTATCAGAGCAAGATCGGATCAACAAACAAATCAAAATTCTACAATTAGAGAATTCAATCAGTGAAATTGATTACAAAATCTATCTTATCCCCTTCAATTCCGAAGGTGGATTCTTCAATTCCCCTTCCTTCTTTCTATCCAATCTACCTTTTAATACATTAGAAGACTATGAAAATTACCTCACATGGCTGCCTACCTTCAAGAACTACATTGTCGATAATCAAGGCTTATTAAAAGAAGGAATTAAGGAAAAAATTCAAGCACCAAAAATCATAGTCAACAACATCATTTCACTGCTCGATCCATGGACTCAGAAGAACATCACCGAAAACCCATTTTATCAACCCATCAACAACATTCCTGAAAGTGTTTCTTTGGCAGACCAGAAAATGATTCGAGAGAAAGCAAGAATCATAATTCAGAATGATATCCTCCCCTCCTATCTCGATTTAAAAGAATTTCTACAAAAGAAATACCTCAAGGCATCACCTGATAAGATTGGGATTCGAGAAATAAAGAATGGTGCGGCATACTATGAAAATAGAGTTCGTCACTTCACGACACTCAATCTTACTCCTGACTCTGTGTATGCTACCGGTGAAGCGGAAGTAAAGAGAATTAGAAAGCAGATGGAGCAAATTATTGTTGATTTGAAATTTGAAGGCTCATTTGCTGACTTTCTTCAATTTCTTAGAACTGATCCACAGTTTTATCCAAAATCGGGTCAAGAACTACTAAACTATGCCGCATGGTTGAGCAAGAAAGCGGAAGGTCAGCTGCCCAAACTCTTTTCCAAACTATATGAATTACCATTCACAGTGGCGCCAGTGCCAGACGATATAGCTCCAAACTATACAGGAGGACGATATGTGGGAGGCAGCAGAGAACAAAACAGACCGGGAACTTATTGGGTAAATACGTATGACCTCAAGAGTAGAACGCTTTATACCCTTCCTGCTTTATCACTTCATGAAGCTGTTCCAGGACATCATTTACAAATTCAAATCGCTTCTGAGCTAAAAGACATTCCTGATTTCAGAAGGAGCTATTACATCAGTGCTTTTGGAGAAGGATGGGGGCTATATTCAGAATATTTAGGGGAAGAAATGGGCATGTATGAAACGCCTTATGATCTTTTCGGTAGGTACACCTATGAAATGTGGAGAGCATGTAGGCTGGTAGTAGATGTGGGAATGCATTACAAAGGATGGACACGACAAGAAGCCATTGATTTTATGGCTTCCAATACCGCTTTATCACTTCATGAAGTAAATACAGAAATAGATCGCTACATCGGCTGGCCTGGACAAGCATTGAGCTACAAAATGGGTGAATTGATGATCAAAACATTGAGATCACGAGCAGAAGCGGCACTTGGTGAAGATTTTAACATTCAAGAATTTCATGATGTGATTTTAAGAAATGGATCAGTCCCGCTACCAATTTTGGAAGAACAGGTTGATAACTACATCTCTAAAAGTTTTAAATAAAGAAAATGATTCGAATTATTTCATCTCTTGGAGGTGTTCTATTATTCCTTATTAGTGTATCAGCACAGCCTATTTCATCAAATGATAAGCTTTATCACACTGGGAAAATCTGGGGCTTTTTAAAATACTACCATCCTGAAATAGGAAAAGGAAAGTATAACTGGGATAAAGAATTAATAAGCTTTTTAAAAGAAACCAAGAGTGTTAA
>CAYGTD010000501.1:0-1980 GCA_964352725.1 uncultured Roseivirgaceae bacterium | reverse complement strand
TTGATTTTAAAAAATGATCCATTTTCAATATAATGACATTCCTATACTTCATTCCTATTAATTGAGGGATTCAAGCATACTTAAATATCTTTTTTAAGTATCTCCCATGAAAAAGGATATTCTGCGTTGCTAAAAAGACTTTCTCCAAACTGCTCCACGCCAAAAAGTAGCACAGTAGAATCCTTGACAATGAGGTCTGAAAAGCGGGTATGTCCGCCAAAGCTATTATTACCAAAATGCTTAAAGCTTACTAAAGCGCCTTGCTCAAGTGAAACCTTACAAATCATGGCGGCATGAAAGGTCGGCTGCCAAAAATATTTTCTGATGCTCATATGACTCTCCCCAACGATATATAGAAATTGATCATCGTATTGCATGTGAAAATACTCAGTAAAGTCCGTAGGTATTGCAAATTCATTTTCCCACTTCCTTTCTCCTGAAGTGAGGTCAAAAGCCTGAATATGACTAAAAACAACCGTGTCATTGGCAATGGAGTAATGTGTAATGACCTCATTTTTTTGCTCGTTCACCACTTGAAATGAAGGAACTCTAGGATCATAGGGATTTGTTTTGTCATAGATAGTTTTGCTCCACATAGTATGATAGTTTCTATCCATTCGGACTATTCCAAACGAAGCATATTGCCAACCATCGCTCTCGCTACTACTCCCAATAAACGACCCATCAGCTAATTGAGTAATATCCGAAATAGCCTCTTTGGATTCAAAAAGAGGAACGGTATCAAATTCCCAATGACCATCTGATTTTTTTGAGAATCGGGCTTTTTGGTAATGGTATGTTTCTTGAATTCCTATCTTGTTTGGCACCAATAGGTCAAAAGAATTTTCATCAGAACGCAGAAGCTTATACGATCTTCCTACACGGTCGCCATCAAGTAATATCGAAAACAATTCTTGTCCGGAATATGCAAATCCTTTCACAAGATCATGAGGCTCTCCATTTATTAAGGAGTCCTGCACGACAGTTAAAATGTGAGCCTCCTTAACCAGCAGGGTTTTCTTAATTCTACCATCTTGCCATTTCTCCCATCGAAGAGAACCACCTTCCTCAAAAGAGCCAATGATGTGCATACCATCAGAATAGAAGCCCGTGGAATCATCCATATGAACCTCTAGTACATGATTAATGTCACTAGCAATTTCAATCTGACTTACAAAAGTCGATTTATCCTCAAGTTTCACATCATAGACTTTCTCTGGCCTCTCCATAATGCTCACAAAAAAGTTTTCCAGAGGACTCTCCAAAACGGTAAATCCAAGCATGACCCCTGCTACCACACCTACGGATTTCAATACGGAAAGTATCCAATGATTGATCCCTAGCTTGATGAAGAAATAAATATGAAAGAATAGTGCAGCCAAGACGGCAACTGCATCTACATCCCAATAAAAGAGGTAGTTCAAAACTAAAAATGGAGAAACAAGCAATAACATTTGAGTAACCGCATAGAAAGAGACATTGATCAGATATCCAATTGGCTTCTTGTTGATGTAAAAAACAAATACTGCCAGAAACACACCTGGAAAAATTCCTGCTGTCAAAATAAACCCGTAGAAATCATCATATACATTATCTACAATACTATGATGTAATTGCAGACGCTCAGGTAATCTCCAGTTGTTCCCAGTCAGGCCGTCTTGAAAGAGAAATTTGTCTAAGAATAAAATGATGAAAAAAATGATGCCTGTAACTGAAGAGGTATAGGCCAATCCATTTAAGTAGCTATCGTCCTTTGAGTCCAGCACCCTTGCTGGATTTCTAAATAGGTCTAGTAGTGTTTTAACTAATTTATTATCTCCAATTTTTTTCATTTTTTATCCAGCTATTTCTTCTAGTGCATTAACCAAATATGAAATGGAGGCCTTGATGACATTACGTCGCTTGAGTTCTTGAATAAATTTCTTCATAACTAAAGCCTGCTTCCTTTAAGCTGCTCACTGGCCTCTTGGTCGATCACTC
>CAYGTD010000500.1:0-1981 GCA_964352725.1 uncultured Roseivirgaceae bacterium | reverse complement strand
GGAGCGACGCAGTTGAGTTATATTTGTATGAAGCCATTTCATGAAGCGACTAGACCCACAAGACTTTCTTTTACAAGGTGAAAAATTGCCCATCATCGATGTGCGATCTCCGATCGAGTTTGACCAGGGAGCGCTTTCCAATGCCATAAATATGCCCCTGTTTAACAATGAAGAACGCGCCATAGTCGGCACGCTTTACAAGCAGGAAGGACCAATGATCGCTTTCAAAAAAGGATTGGATTTTATCGGTCCGAAAATGAGCAACTTCATCCGATTTGTAGAAAAAATCGAGAGTCGGGAGCTACTCGTTCATTGCTGGCGAGGTGGCAATCGTTCACAAAGTGTGGCCTTGCTATTAGAAGCCGCAGGCTTTTCCGTTTCCATTCTTGCCGGTGGCTATAAAGCTTACAGACGGACAGCCCTTGATTTTTTCGAGCAGCCTTTGCCCTTGATCGTACTAACTGGCTACACGGGTTCCCTGAAAACAGAGGTGCTCCATGCGCTTGCCGCATGTGGTGAACAAATGGTGGATTTCGAAGGATTGGCACGCCATCAGGGCTCTGCTTTTGGTAGACAGCCAGCACAACTTCAACCCACTTCCGAGCAATTTCAAAATCAATTGTTTGAAAGATTTAGGAAATTGGATCTGAATAAAAGAATCTGGGTGGAAGACGAGTCCATGAGCATCGGAGGAGTGAACCTGATGGAATCATTATACCATCAGAAAAATGCCGCTCCATTTGTTTTTCTGGATGTCCCTGTGGAAGTGCGTTTGCAAAACCTCCTCAAAAACTACAGCGCCATGCCCAAAGAACTTTTGATTCAGGCTACCGAGAGAATTCAAAAAAAATTAGGTAAAAATGAGTCGGCTCAGGCCATGAACTTTATCCATCAGGGTGAAGCATTGGAAGCAGCTACCATCATTTTAAAATATTACGACAAGCGATACTCCAAATCCATACTGTCCAAAAAGGACCAAAGTCTTTTGCATTTGGAAACAAGAAATGACGATCCGGAGATGATCGCGAAAGAAATTTTAGAAAAAATATGAGTGAAACTTATAAACTCACACAATACAGCCACGGCGCTGGATGTGGTTGCAAAATAGCACCGGAGGTGCTCGACAAAATCATCCATGTCGATGAAAATGAAACGCCTTTTTTCAAAAATCTATTGGTTGGAAATACCTCCAAAGATGATGCGGCGGTCTATGATCTGGATGGCACCACAGCCATTGTGAGCACCACTGACTTTTTCATGCCGATAGTGGATGATGCCTTTGACTTTGGAGCCATTGCCGCTACCAATGCCATCAGCGACATTTATGCGATGGGTGGCACACCGATCATGGCGATAGCGATCCTCGGTTGGCCGATAGACAAGCTGCCGATAGAAGTGGCTGGACAAGTGTTAGCCGGAGGCCGGAAAGTTTGCACAGATGCAGGCATTCCTCTGGCGGGCGGACACAGCATCGACGCACCAGAACCCATCTTCGGGCTAGCTGTGACTGGTCGAGTACCTGTAATTCAGGTCAAAAAAAATGGCGCAGCACAAGTTGGTGACTTGCTTTATCTCACCAAACCACTGGGAATCGGGATGGTCACCACTGCTCAGAAAAAAGGATTGGCCGATCCGGCAGATCTTGACTTAGCCAAAATTACCATGCTGCAACTCAATAAAATCGGTCAGGAGCTGGCCGCATTTGATGGAGTACATGCGCTTACAGACGTGACAGGCTTTGGACTGGGTGGACATTTGCTGGAAGTCTGTGAAGCCAGTAATTGTCAGGCTCGCATTGACCTCAACAAAGTGCCTCGTTTCAATTTTGTGCAAAAATACCTCGATCTCAACTGCACTCCCGGCGGCACCAACCGCAACTGGAAAAGTTATGGACATAAAATAAATCTTCCCGAAAACACAGACTTCCGCCTCCTCGCTGATCCACAAACCAGCGGTGGCTTACTCGTGACTGTCTCTCCCG
>CAYGTD010000499.1:0-2001 GCA_964352725.1 uncultured Roseivirgaceae bacterium | reverse complement strand
TTGAGTTCATTGAAGCTTTTTTTTTTTTAGAAGAGTGTTTCTTTAGTCGTTAATATTTAGCGCGTTGTGGTATTCCAATTGTCCCTAAAGAGTCCGTTGGCGTAGTAACCCCATTGAGGGTTATGATGCAAGAGGCCTTTTACGGAAAAGGTGGCGAGAATGCTTATCTAGAAACCACATATGATCCACCTAGCGAGGATGAAGTTCGTAAAGTGCCGAGCCCCTATGTGCGGCTAAAGAGTGGTGCTGTTATTGATTTAGATGGTTTAGTACAGACAGCAATCAGATATTTGCAAGAGGGGTCTTTTGATCCTAACGAAATAATTCGTTCTAATGATTTGAGGTACCCAGGGCCAATTGATATTGCTGAAATAAGACCACTTCTTCTTGCGCGATCGCCATCCTCCCAAATTTTATTTGACGAAATTGAGAGAAGACAACGCAAAATTAAACCTGATTCCGTTATTTCTAGATTACATAAATTAAAAGGTGAATTGATTAAAGGAGGGGCTGGTAGGGCAGGGGAAGAGCTTTATGCCGCAGACGTAGCTTATCGGGAAGTGATTAAGTTAGGTGAATGGTGGGCGACTTTACTTCCAAGTCAAAAGCAGGTGCTTGAGCAAATTCCCGATAAGGGAAGAAATGGAAATACTTTGAGTGATATTATCTCGCGTTTAATAGATCCGACTGACGAAAGAAGATCAGGTACTATTTTTTGTATTGAGCTACTTGCTTCAGATATTGAAGACTTGTTAAAAACGCAAAGTTTTTGCCAAGCTTTAAGAAAATATGATGACATGGCGAAAGAAAAATCTATGTCTAGTGACGCACTTACTTCTCTTGAGCGGGCAATTTTATCTGAGGTTCATGCTCAGCCAGAATTGGGCTTAACAGGTATGAGAACTGAGTCGCTCTCATGGATGTCAAAGTCATATTCTCAGTATTCAAAATTTGATCAATCCGATTTATTTTATTCAGACATTCAAGAGTGGGCTGAAAAATTCAGAGAATTTAGCTTTACTCAATTTGTTGAGTATGTATTATCAGTTTCCGACCCCGAAGAAATTAAAGTGATAAAAAGGCTTATAGAGCATAAAGGATTTATAAAATCATTAGCAGTCACAGATGGAGTTCATGATAAATCTGAACAAAATTTAATTCAAATGGCTGGGTTAGCCATAGCAGCATCTGGTTCCCATCAGAAACTCTCATCATATTCAGAGTTTCAAGAATGGAGTAAAAAATATAGGGGGCTTACTTTTTCTGAATTTATTCAATATATATTGTCAGTTTCTGATCCTGATGAAATTAAAGTGATAGAAAAACTCATAAAGCATAAGGGGTTTATCAGGTCATTACCAGTCACAGATGAAATCTATCAGGGGTACGTATATCAAATGATTGAATTGGCTCTAGCAGTTTCAAGTTCTAATTTGCGTGTGAGAAGAGATGAGTATCAAATTCCAGATGAAATTATTTCATTAATATTGAATCAATTTGAAATTATCGATAAGGGATTACAGAGGAAATTTCTACCTTTTCGGGATGATGTATCAGAGAAATTTAAAGAAAATGTTTTATATTTTGATGCAATACAAGGTAGGGATAAGAGTTGTATTGGCAAAACAATAATTATTAAAGATGGTGGTGGAAGGTGGAGGCCGGCTACTATTGTGGGATTCGAGGATGGTGTATTTGTCTGCACTCACAAAAACAAATTAGGAGAAGAAATATCATCAAAGATTCCGTGTTTAAATCAAGAGAGCTCTGAGTTTTACAGTTGCTATGGATATTTCTATTCATTGCTGAGGGGCGAAGAGCTGGTAAGTTTAGGGTTGAAAAATGTAGTGTTAACAAAATATGATCTAATGCAACTTTGTAAGGAAGGAAAATATCTTCATGTGATTAAATATTTAGAATATCACCCAGAAAACACATTTAAATCTGATCATTTTGATTTTATGGTAATTGAGTTTTATTTCTATCATATAAATCTTAAAA
>CAYGTD010000498.1:0-2015 GCA_964352725.1 uncultured Roseivirgaceae bacterium | reverse complement strand
TAAAGGGTGATTATGGCTAAATCACTCACCTCAGTTGAATGGGCTGAAACGTGTAAAATGGTTTCAACAGGATTTGGGTATATTAAGATCGATCTTGGTTTTTCAGGCTCAAGGCCAACAATATGAAAGTATTCAAGGGCACCAATTGTTGGTTTTGACTGATCCCTTACCTCACCAAAGAAATCAGTAGGAAAAGAATATTGAGAAGTGGCACTGCCAATGGCAGATGAATTTTCGGATAGTGTTCCTATCGAATCCTGTACCAGTGGGTCCTCAAAAAGTCCATTGTTCTCGAAATCTAAAAATGGAATTGAATTGAAGGTTTGGCTGCTATTGGCAGCTATTGGTTTTTGCCCGGTGAAATAATATACATTGTGATCAATGAAAAGCTGTTGCTCCAAATTAGAGTCCCTTGAGAAAATTCCTCCTCTTCCTGAATTGAAAAAGATATTGTTAGCAATGACATTATTTATGTCATCTTCTTCAACGATTTTGATACCCATGCCGTTAGCAGGAGAATCATCATTGTGGCCTGAAGAAAGGAATGTGTTATGAATGATAGTATTATTCTGCGCTTTAACAATCGACAAATCATTGCCTCGATTTCTATAGGTTATGTTATTGACAAATGTTGTTCCGTGAGGATTGTTATCTGAAATAAGACCGTTTCCATCTATCAGGTTTTCGCCTAATCTACTATACGATACATGATTGGCTATGAAATTCGCATTCACAAGGCAGCCGGGTCCAGGCGAATGAAGGCTGATACCAGAGGGACCAGGAAACTCCATAAATTCACTGTAATAACCTCCAAAAGCTACTCTATTATGGGAGATAGTGTTATAGCCAGCCAATGGACTTTTTATATCCAGATTGAAAGTACCTATATGATTCTGACCGGAGTATCGGATGTCATTACTGTCGATAAGGTTATTATTTGCTCCATAGTTGAGCATAATGCCATTTCTGAATGATTGTCTTATGGTATTATTCCTGATTGTGCTATTTCTAAAACTATATTCGTAATCCAATCCATCTGCAAACCCTGAAATGCCGTCCAGGCAGTAGATTATCTCATTTTCTTCGATAGTGATAAATTCAGATTCTTGCTTTAATCTGAACCCATAGGTTTGTCGGCTAATTTGACAACTTCTGATAGTGAGATGAGTAGAATTGATAATGTTGAAACCATTGCTGTTGTTGGACTCCCAAGTACTATTTGTATTCCTATTGTAATTGAAGAATGTAGCATAGGTTGAATACTTTGTGAGTATTTTGTCAACCCTAAAATCAGGTTCAAAGAAGCTCTCATCAGGGACAATACTTATGTTAGAATCATCCACTATACGGGTAGGCATATCAAGCCATCCATTAGGTAAGGATTCTGGTCCAACTATTCTTAGCTTATCAAGAAGAATATGTGATGATTGAAAAACAGTAAAACCTTGCACTATGGGAATGGATGTACCATAGCTTGTAATTACTATGGGATTGTCATGACTTGCAAAAACACTTATTTGTAGCTGACCAAATTCACGATAGTCACCCTCATTGATGAGTACAGAATCACCTGGGGCCAGAATATTGAATGCAGATTGTGGATTTCTAAAAGGGTTTTCTTCGCTTCCATCATAAGTATCTTCTCCATTCGAGTCTATATAATAGGTTGTAGCATCTAGATCTAACGCATGAAATGTAATAACTAGTATTAGAATAAGTCTGATCATTTCTCAGAGAATGCTTTTAGAACGTTAGGGAATAGATATTCAGTTAATCGGATATGAAGTTGGTCGTCATGACCTCCAGCGTGTTGAAAGGATTTAACTGGCAGGTCAAGCTCATTAGCTTTATTTACAAAATATTTAGAACCCGTAGTTATCCACCCATCATTTTGACCAAAGTCCACAGCTATGTATGATGACTTCTGAAAATTTGAATGATATTGTTCCAACTTAGTATTCCAGTTACCGAATCCGTCATCCCAACAAGTTAATTCAGCGTTAATGAGGTCGCTT
>CAYGTD010000497.1:0-2025 GCA_964352725.1 uncultured Roseivirgaceae bacterium | reverse complement strand
CCTTTAGGAGAGGAGCTCATTTTCCCCTTCATTGCTTCTAGAGGTTTGAATCCAGAGATGACCCAAGCGGGGTAGAATCCCGCAAGGAAAGCAATGAGGATTCCTAATAAAGCTATTTTCCAGAGAAAATTTAGATTTAAGAAATTGGTAATGGAATAGTCCTTTTCAATCAGTTGATTGAAGAAGGGGAGCAGTAGATACATCAAGATCAATGCGATGAAAAAAGAGATCAATGTGAGTAGATAGGATTCCATCATAAACTGCCCAATCAATGAAAGCCTTGAGGAGCCATTTACCTTTTTGATGCCCACTTCTTTTGCTCTGTTCAATGATCTAGCCGTACTTAAGTTGATGTAATTGATACAAGCAAGTAGCAGAACGAATAGCGCTATTAAAGAAACTATTTTCACTTGACTTTCTGAACCAGAGGGTCCAAATCCATTGTATACTCCTGCCTTAAGATAAATATCATTTAAAGGAACCAAGTTCACTTCAACAGTCATTCCCATTTCTTTTAGCATGTCACCAATGTTCTCTGTATAGATGTTTTTGGCTTTGCTTTGAACAGTTAATGGGTCAGCGCCTTCTTTCAACAAGAGATAATTTCTCATATTAAAATTTCCCCACCCTTCGGTATAGCTAAACCATTGTAGATTTTCGAAAGTAGAAAATGAGATGAGCATATCAAATTGGATATGTGAGTTGGAAGGGATGTCTTCTACAACTCCTGTAACTTGAAATTTAAGTGTATCTCTAATTGTCAGCGTTTGCCCAATGGCATTACCATCAAAATAGGCATTCTTGATTGACTCTGTGATGACAATTGAATATGGAGCAGAAAGAGCTTCTGCTTGATTTCCTTCCTTAAAATTGAATGTGAATATATTAAAGAAGTCTTCACTTGCGAAATGGATGTTGTGCTCGTATTTTTTGTCTTTGTGATTGACTTTGAAGCTTTGATAAGCTTGTCTTGTGTAAATAACTGACTCCACTTCTGGATATTCCGTTTTCAACTTGTATGCTACTGGCCATGCATTTGTTTCCATGGTTCCACCATCAGGATTGTTGGAGACCACTTTAAAGATGCGATCACTTTTGGTATGAAATTGATCAAATGAATATTCATCCGATACATAGAGAATGATAAGACCACCAATCGTCAACCCCATTGCTAAACCGATGAGGTTAATAGCTGAATGAGTTTTTGATTTTAATAATGTCCTAAATGCTATTTTGATATTGCTGAGTGTCATAGCGATGAAATTAATTTTGTAAATCCATTTTATGTTTTTGACTAGGTTGAGTCTTAATAACTTGAAGACACCTAAAGTATAATAGTACTTGGCTTTTTTATTTGAAAAATGCTCTAAATCATCGTAAAATACCTCTTCCAAATCCCCTTCAATCTCTTCCAGATACTCATTGTGAATAAGTAGCCTTAGTAATTTTTTGGGCCATTTAGGTGGAGTAATATCACTCATCCACTAGATCGTTTTAATAGTCCTATTCAAGTCGATATTGTTCCAGAATCCCTCTCTGATTTCCCTAATTTCATAAAGAATATTGTGTGCATGTGGAGTAGCGGTATATATTCTCTTTCGCTTGCCTCCACGTTTATTAGACGCTTCTCCAAATTCTGAATTGAGGAATCCCTTTTCTTCCATTCGTTTCAATGCAGATTGAATAGACCCTACGCTTAATCGTTGGCTCAATCTGGATTCCAATTCCTTTTTGATTTCCACACCGTAGGCTTCTTCCTTTAGCACGATGACTGCCAGAAGCACCATTTCTTCAAATTCGCCCAGTTTTGTTTTCTTCATGATTATCCCATTTTATCCACCCTTAATATTGGATGGGTTAAGCGGCACACTTATATTATTCGTAATTGCAGTATAAATTGTTACAAATATTATTCGTAATTGCAGTTTTAATCAAAAAACAAAACAACATACTTAGATCAATTCAAGAGATAGGTTTGTTAGTAGAAAATCTTCAGACCACCAGTAAGTCTGTGAATTGTGTTAG
>CAYGTD010000496.1:0-2028 GCA_964352725.1 uncultured Roseivirgaceae bacterium | reverse complement strand
GTAGAAGCGGAAATAGATACTGTATTTAAGTACGAGTTTAACTCTTTGAAAGGGGTTCACAGTAAAGCTATTTTGGTTGATCAAGGACATCATACAATCTATTCAAAACCTACAGGCCAATTGACAGCAAGAGAGATGTTTCGAATATTTAAGGAAGACGGTTTTAATGTTGAGTTTACCCGCGCCCAACTTGATTCGATTTTTTTGGATTCGATTGATTCAGATCTTCTATTAATTCATGGCATACCTAACGATGTTCAAAGGCTTGTAAATGATTCTTTGACGGAGGTATCGTACTTATCTCCAATGTCCAGTATCGAAGTAGCGTCTATTACAAAATATGTTTTTAATGGAGGCGGACTTTTGGTTTTTCTTAGTCATTTCCCCGGAGGTAGTGGAGCACTTCCTCTTATGGAAGCTTTTGGTGTTAAGTTCAGAGATGGCTATGCTTATCAGGATGAATATCATACAAGTGCAAGAGGAATCTGTGGTCACTTTCTCATGAATCACGAAAATGGGATGCTAAATGCAAATCATGATTTATTTCGATCAAGTATTGATATGCAAACAGTTCCTCAGTGTGTAAGATTCTACTGTGGAGCTGCCATTTTCAGAAATCCTGAAGATGTTATTCTTTCATTTCCAGACAAAACGATCAACTATACACCAACTATAAATGAAAATTATATAACAGAGTACTCCAATATGTATGCTGGAATGATCGGATTTGAATACGGAAAAGGAAGAGTAATTATCTGTACAGATCAGGGGATATTCAGAAGCTTGAATCTATTTGTAAACGATGAAAAAGTGGCAGTTACTATTCATGACCCAGAGGCAGATAATGCGGGCTTGTTATTGAATACCATTAGATGGTTAACCCGTCTACAATAGTATCTAATATCATTTTGGTTAGGACTTGATTTGTCAGATACGTCGATGTAAACGGTACTTAAAATTACTCTTGATATACAGTTAAAATATGCTGCATGTAAATACTTGCGAGCCTTAAATCAAACAAATCTTATAAAATGAAAAGACTACTACTGATTACAATCATTGGATTATTGAGCTATACAAAAAGCTATGCTCAAGACACAAAGAAAGTGACATTTAAAGTCCCATTGGATGAAACGGAAATTTCAATGTTGCTTGAAAGATATATGTCTTCCTATCCGAACAACACCCAACTTTCAATAGCTCTGATCGATGATAAAAATGTCACCTATGTAGGTGTAATTAGGAAAGATGACACCCTTGAAATAATTAAGAATCAGGATAGTTCTTTTGAGATTGGCTCTATGACCAAAGTATTTACTTCGGTTTTATTAGCGAGTCAAGTGACCCTAGGTAATATGTCTCTAGATGATCCTATTAGAAACTACCTGCCATTTGAATTGAAAAGCAACAGCCAAGAAGGAATTGAAATAACACTTAAGATGTTGGCAAATCACACATCCGGTTTGCCCAGGCAGCCCACTAACATTATAGAAGACTTGAAGAAATATAAGGAGGACAATCCTTATAGAGATTATGATTCGACTCGATTAAACAACTACCTTAAAAATCAAATGAAATTAGACACCATTCCAGGAACAGAAGTCTCCTATTCCAACCTAGGAACTGGTTTATTAGGTTACATTTTGTGTTTAAATACCAAGCAGAGTTATGAAGATTTATTGCAGCAATATGTTTTTAAGCCACTTCAAATGAACAATAGTTCAACCTTAGTTGATGAACGAACTATTGTAAAAGGTCAGGATCTATACGGTAATGAAATTGCAAATTGGGATTTGAATGTATTAAGCGGAGCTGGATCAATCAAATCTACAGCAAAGGATATGGCAAAGTTTGCGCTAAAAAACATAGAAGGTGGCATCAACTATGATTTGGTGCAAAAACCAACTTTCAATATCAATGAATGGAGAAAAATTGCACTAGGATGGAATATCACTGACATTGAGGAAGAAAATATTCAAGTTTATTTCCATAATGGAGGTACTGGAGGTTATCGTTCAAACATGATAG
>CAYGTD010000495.1:0-2041 GCA_964352725.1 uncultured Roseivirgaceae bacterium | reverse complement strand
GGTAATCACAGCTCTTCATTCATTACTGAAAACACTGAATATGTAGTAGCAGGAACTCGTTTTTCTGTTCCAGTACCTCAAAGGGACATGCCAATCGATGAGTATAAGTCAAACTTCAAAGGTGCTTTGACCTTTATCACAGTCGGGCCTGAACATGGACATATGGACATCAAGTTCCAGTTGTTGATGCCAGGATTCAACTACGACCTTTCACATCCGGGTAGAGGGAAATCACATGGTTGGTTTTTCTTTTCTACCTACAATACAGAGGAATCTAATTCACTACTTGAGGTGAATGCGTCTCAGAATGATAAGGATTTCATAGCAGCTATAAACTGGAAGAAAATCGAAGAATATGTGAATAATGGTGGTGGAACGAAAATGGCTGCCAATTATGCGCATAATGTTTACGACGAGTCTACTCACACTGCTACTTCAACAATGAAAAAGGAAGTATTGACAGTAAATCCTGCAGATGTACCTGGTGCGATTTACTTTTTACCAACACCTAAGTCGCCTCACGGCTGTGATGTAGACCCAAGCGGACAATACATCATAGGTGCAGGAAAGCTCTCTGCAAACATCACTGTCCATTCATTTGATAAAATGTTAGCAGCCATTGATGCAGAGAAGTTTGATGGTGACGCATACGGTATTCCTATTATTAATTATGAAGATGTTTTGGCTGGTAGTGTGCAAAGTGGTGGCTTAGGCCCATTGCATACAGAGTTTGACGGTAAGGGTAATGCCTACACGACTTTCTTTATTTCATCAGAAGTGGTGAAATGGAAACTGGGTACTTGGGAAGTAGTGGATAGAAAGCCCACTTACTACTCTGTGGGTCACCTCATGATCCCTGGTGGAAACTCAAGAAAACCTCATGGAAAGTATTTGGTAGCTATGAACAAGATTACCAAAGATCGTTACTTACCTACGGGTCCGGAAATGGAACACTCCGCACAGTTGTACGATATTTCAGGTGACAAAATGGAATTACTACTAGATTTTCCAACACATGGTGAGCCTCACTATGCGGCTGGTTGTGATGCAGACCTATTGAAGAAAAATTCAAGAAAAATCTATCGATTAGATGAAAACAAGCATCCTTATGCCATCATGAGCCCATCTGAAGGTAGAGTGGAAAGAGATGGTAATGAGGTGCACATCTACATGTCCACCATTAGAAGTCACTTCACTCCAGACAATATAGAAGGGGTCAAAGTAGATGATAAGGTATACTTCCATATCACCAACCACGAACAGGATTTTGATGTTCCTCATGGCTTTTCTATGATAGGTCAAGGCACTTCAGAAATTTTAGTCATGCCGGGTCAGACTAAAACATCACTTTGGGAACCTAAGCGTGTAGGAGTATGGCCATTTTATTGTACAGACTTCTGTTCTGCGCTACACCAAGAGATGCAAGGATATGTGCGTGTGTCACCTAAAAACTCAAACATAGAGTTGAGTTGGACACTAGACGGTGACGAAATATAATGTCAGTAGCTGCAGGACTGATGATTCAGTCTTGCAGCTTTATTTCAATTTTTTCAATTAAAGATTTTAAGAAATGAAGGTCGCTGGTATAATAATGATCATTGGAAGCGCAATGCTTCTGGGTTTATTCGTATTCCCCATGTGGAACATTCGATTAGGCGCACCACAATATCCTGAGCCTCTTGGAATAGATATCCATGTAAATGGTTTAAGAGGAGAGAACGAATTTGATATTCAAAACATAGATGGGCTCAATCACTACATTGGGATGAAAATTCTTCCAAAGTCCGATGAAATGTGGGAATTTTCTATTTTTCCAAAAGTAGTAGGCCTGATGTCAGGTATAGGTATTATTATTGGTATCCTAGGTTTAATGAGGAAAATACCTCCTGTTTTATTTCTTATATGGTTTGTATTGATGGTTGTATTAGGAGGATTAGGAATATATGATTTCAATTTATGGCTAATCTCCTATGGCACTGATCTTGATCCAAAAGCCATCTTAAAACTGGTCAATCCAGACGGTACGCCAATGAAATACAAC
>CAYGTD010000494.1:0-2041 GCA_964352725.1 uncultured Roseivirgaceae bacterium | reverse complement strand
ATAGTATACTTGAAGATGGAAATGATTGAAAAGGTGAATGCCTCTGCCAAATTTTTAAAGGAAAGAGGATTCTTAAATGCGGAAGTTGGAATCATATTAGGAACTGGTCTTGGTTCGCTGGTAGATGAAATAGAAATTGAAAAGGAATTGGTCTATGCCAACATTCCCCACTTCCCTATCGCCACGGTAGAGTTTCATCGAGGCAAGCTCATTTATGGCAAATTGCAAGGGAAGACGGTCATCGCTATGCAAGGTAGATTTCATTATTATGAAGGACATTCTATTTCTGAAGTAGTCTTTCCTGTCCGAGTTTTGAAAGAACTCGGAATCAAAAAGCTACTGATCTCCAATGCGGGAGGCTGCATGAATTTGGATTGGAAAAAAGGAGAACTTATGCTAATTGATGATCATATCAACTTACAGCCAGAAAGTCCACTGAGAGGATATCAGGCATCTGCTTTTGGACCCATTTTCACTGACATGAGCGCTCCATATGATTCCGATATGAATGATAAAATGTCTGCCATTGCTGCTGATAAAGGGGTCACTTTACACAAAGGAACCTATGTGGCGGTTTCTGGACCGCAGTTAGAAACTAAAGCTGAATACCGCTTCTTACGAATGATTGGAGCAGATGTGGTGGGTATGTCTACCGTACCCGAAGTAATAGCTGCCAATCAAATGGGACTACCTGTTTCTGCTATTTCTGTATTGACTGACGAGTGTGATCCAGACAATTTACATCCCGTAGATATTGAGGACATCATTGCCACCGCAAAGGCCGCTGAAAAAGACTTGGTGGTACTGTTCAAAGAGTTGATTCAGTCCGTTTAAACTTCCTGACACATTATGAAAAACTTGGTGTAATGACAAAATGCGTAACCACATTCTTAGATGGTACCAAATTTTGTCTAATTCTAGAAGAAAAGACGCAAATCAATTCATTGCCAACAATTCAGAAATAAAAGGGTCTTCTGTCTTTAAGGTTTCCTCGAAGGGCCAATAATCCTCCAAGGCGTTATTACCTATATGGTTGGATGATGATATACGAGAAGTTATCGATGTGATTTCACGCTGAAGTTTGACTTCCTCGTGCAAGCTATTTCCACAAGAAACGCTTAAAAGCAAACCGAAAGGAATAACAAATAATAAACTTTTCATGATGACAAATATTGATAATACCTTAAAGCTAGACTTTTCCTATCCCAAAGTAAATCCCCTAAAAAGGGTATTTTTCAATTCATCATTATCGCCTTTTTCGTACATTTATACATATTACTAATTCAATTTAAACATGGAACAAGCACTTCAAACCATGATTGACAACATGCCTGAGAAAACAGGGAAGTCACTGGAAGAATGGAAAAAGATACTGACTGAAAAAGCCTTTGAGAAACACGGACAAGCCGTCAAATTTCTGAAAGCAGAACATGGTGTCACCCATGGGTTTGCTAATACCATTGTTGCGCTTACTAAAGAAGAAAACAGTTCAGAAGATGACTTAGTGACTCAGCAATACGAGGGAAAAGAAGGGTTAAAACCGATCTACGAAAAACTACTTGATGTCGTAAAATCATTTGGTGAAGATGTAGTGATTACTCCTAAAAAAGGGAGTGTAAGCATTATTCGAAAGAAGCAATTTGCGTTGATCAAACCTGCGACCAAAACCCGTATTGATTTAGGTCTAAAACTAAAAGACAAAGACACGACTAATCGATTAGGTAACTCTGGTCCATTTGGTACCATGTGTACTCATCGCGTACAATTATCCGAAATGATCGAGGTAGATGATGAATTGAAAGGATGGATGAAAGAAGCGTATGAAAAGGCTATTTGAGAAGACTGACATTCTTTCCTAGAATAAAACAGGTATATTTGATCGAAAGGAGTGCCTATTTTATTACACTGACTTTGCTAGCAGATATACGTTTTTAAACGACTACAAACGTTTAAAATTGGATATAATGCTGATAAATAGATAGTTACAAAAAGTACACTCCAAAACATATAAGGCGGATATAGTGCATAAAAGTGCACTATA
>CAYGTD010000493.1:0-2049 GCA_964352725.1 uncultured Roseivirgaceae bacterium | reverse complement strand
GCTCCACTACCAAGCTGAAACTTAGCAGCACCTGGAGCATTATCAACAGCTGACTTTCCACTTTTATCGCTAAAATCTTCTAGGCCTGTATTAATAAGTCCTTTGTCCGCATCAGATAGACCCGTTCCCCCAATAAGATTTGATTCTTTCTTATCTAAACTTTCAGGATTAAATTTTCCATTGATTGCGTCAGGCGATCCAAATTCGATTCCACCACCTTGAATGACTCCAGTTTGTCTCATCCCTGATCCACCACTACAACCAGGAAGCTGTGGGTTTGCTCTACAATCAACCAAGCTTGGTGCATTAGCATCAACCATATCTGCGAACTGGCGCATATCATCGCCCACGTCTTGAAGCATTCCTTTCTGTTTTTTATATTGTCCTGCTAGAACTCCATGCATCGTAGCTTGCCCTGCATGCTCTACTGTTTTAGCAATGAAGAAATCTTTAATACGACTATTAGGAAACATCTCGCTAGTGCTTATTTCTTTTCCAATACATTTTTTTAATGTTTCACAATTACCATTGTAGTCACCACCACAATCCTCAATCCAATTTTTAGATGTGGGCCATCTGGCCAAAGTCTGTCCAACGCCAGCGGCTATTGCACCATGGGTAACAGATTGTTGTGTTTCAATTTTCTGCTCTTGAGCTACAATTCTCTTCGTTGCATCTACTGCTGTCGTTTGAACTTGATTAGGACTGGCCACCATCATTGTCGCGTCTTTTTGAGCTTCCATTCTTTGAACTTGTCCGGCTATTTCCACACCTTGAGTTCCTACATATCCGACATTATAAATATTGACGGCTTCTTGGCAGATAGAATAATCAACAGAGATTTCAGTCTTTTTACAATATACGTTTGGTGCAACAAGAATGGCAGGCCCGTCAGTATCGGGCCCAACGTCTCCACCTGATTTCCCTTTTACATATGTCACTAGGTTAGCATGTTCAGTATTGCAGTTTTCTTCTTTCTGTTCTGCTGCATCTGCTTGTCGCTTTTCTTCAGCCGCATTAGCAGCTCCTTCTGCTTCTTGTGCTTCTTGAGCTAGCCTTTCCTCTTTCTCTGCTTCAGATTCTACTCCGTCGTATTTATCCCAATTAGTATCCCCTTTTACATAATGCTCTTTTTTACCATTGCTGTTATCCATTTTTTCAATACACCAATTACGCAATGAAGTCGGATCAATTCCGGAATTGTTTATATTGGATTGAACCTCATCCTCAGCTTGGGAATGGCCATTAACGTATTTCTCACAATCCATGTTAAATTGTGCTTGGCCTAAGATTGGTAAGAGAACTAAAATTATTAGTGTTTTCATAAATACATCCTACAACTATTCAGATTCTCATCGGCAGAAATAAGTGAGAACTTTAGTCTGGCTTTAGTTATTTCTATAACTTGCCCTAATTTCAGAGGCCCAAAATGAGCTGAGTAGGTACGCCAATATTCTGAGGCGGCTTAAATAGCGATAAATTCAGGAAGAAAGAAAAATGTGAGATTTTTCTCCTTTTATTTCAATGAGTTAGAGAGCAGAATAGGTAATATACTGAAAATTCGTGCGTGTTCTCCTTTATAATTAAGAAAAGGTTGAGGATTTTATGAAGAAGACGAAAAGAAATGAAAGGACCAGTTTTATGAAAATTTTAATTGTAGCAATACAGAACTCACTGCTTTGCTTCCAGCTTGTTTTTGGAAGTTTTGCTTTGTCTGTTTCAAGTGCGAATGCAGATGCTCAAGGAGCTCCGGCACCTACAGTCAGTGAAAGTGATGTTCCACCTCCTCCCGCACCAGCTCCAGATACAACGACAGTTGATGATGGTGCTGAACCTTACACCACATCAGGAACAAATGGAGGAGGGGTAGTCGTCCTTAAAGATGGTCAAAGATGCGATCAATACTTAAATGATGCAAAAACTCAAATGGAAGGTGCGAGATGCCCTCAGTATACTGGATGTTACCCCGCGGACTTTCCTACCTTCCTGGACTGGGAGAATAATGCCCAAGAAGAAGAATTTGAACCACTCGTAGAGTTTTTCTCTGAG
>CAYGTD010000492.1:0-2057 GCA_964352725.1 uncultured Roseivirgaceae bacterium | reverse complement strand
CTTCAGATGGTATAAAGGAACGAGCGCTTCAGGTGCTATTATACAGGAAACAACTGATGCCAGTAACGCCTTAGCAAATAGATCTCCTGGAAAATATACGGTATGGGTTCGCGACAATGCTACGCTTTGTACCAAACTAGCAACTGTTGAAGTGATCGAAAATACACCCACTATAGGTGGTATTATAACAAAAGATAGCGATCAAACAACCTGTAATGCTGCAGATGGTCAACTGACAGTTGCCCCTAGCGCCACTTTTGGTGTCGGATCAACACTTGGCCATGCGGCAGTCTACACCTATCAGTGGTACAATGGCGTTTCAGCAAATCCCGGAAAAGCAATTTCAGGAGCAACAAATGCAACCCTTAGTGCAAGAACGGCTGGATTTTATAGTGTAGTAGTAACCGAAACTTCATCTGGTTGTTCATCATCAGCCATTTCCGAAGAAATTCTAGACAACACGCCGGCAGCACCGACAGTTTCTGTTGTAGCTGATGTAATTCCAGGATCATGTGATGCTGCTGGCGGACAAATTTCTGGCTCAATAACAGGTGGATCTGGCCCTTTCACTTTTTTCTGGTATGAAGGATCTGATGACTTTGCCAATGATGATCCAACTGGCGCGAGTGCATTAATATCTGGCACTAACCAATTAACAGCAGATCCATTAGCCAATATAACCATCGCCACAGGTGCCACAACTGCGGATTTAGACAATATTGTGGCTGGTTTATACACACTTGTGGTGAGAGACGCCTCTGGATGTAGATATCAACAAATCTATGATCTTCCTTTCAACGGAATTCAAACAACTACTAGTTTAACCATTCGTAATGTCTCTGAATGCCCAGATAATGGAGAAGCAGATGTCTCTTTGGCTGACAATATAACTGTGGCCGTAATTAACCATTCTGCAACAGAATTCATAACTCTTGAGGCATATACAACTGATGGAGGAGCCAATGGGATTATCAGCAGAGACAATGGAACAAATCAACTTCAACTATCTCTCCTTGCCGGCACTTTAAATGATGGTGATATTATTACTGGTACATCTAGTACAGCAACAGCTGAAATAGATGCTCTTGGTGTAACAGGAATCGGTTATCCAGTTGGGGCTGCTGATGATATTAGGGAATATATACTCTACTTATATGCTGGAGCTGGTGTTCCTGCCGATAGAACTGCTCCTTATTCGATAGTAAATTCCACTGGAGTTACCTTGAGATTCCCGTATACATTTGATCCAACAGTTGGAGACGTTCTTGATGGTGATGGAACTGTTATTGATTCCCCGGGAGCAGTTGCAGCTGGTGGGCTAGCCACTTTTACAGGGTTGCCTGCTGGTGATTACACTGCTATTGCGAGGGAAAAATTCAATAGTGGCGCTGGAACCAGTTTTGGTTCGACATCACAATGTTGGACAACATCCGACAGTGATTTAATTCTTCAAGAAGCTTACAAACCAATCATAAGCTCAGTAACTATTGTTGATGATACTTTTTGTGATGCTGCAACAGGAAATGGTAGTGCAACTGTCAACGCAGCTAAAGATGCTGATGATACCACTCAACCTAATAATTTTGAGTTTGCCTGGTTTGATAATGCCATGGCCCCACTTATTACCGACACAGACGTTGTGTCTTCAACATTAGCTAATAAAAATGCTGGAACTTACTTTGTAACAGTGCGAAGATTAGGTCTTGCTGGCTCACTCACGAACTCATGTGACACAACACTCACGGTTAAAATATTCGACAATCCGGAAGTACATGAAATTGACCCTAATGTTTTAGTTGCCGGGGTTACTCATACTGATGACTGTAATCCACTTAATGGGGCCATCATAATTACAGATGCAGACCTCACGGACAATACTGCTGATTATACATTCAACTGGTATACAGCTTACACGGATGGGACCACAAACACACCTCTTGCTGATTCCTTCGTAGATGGTGGATTCAGTAATGGGGATACAGATGCCAAGAGCGTTTCTGGTTTGGAACCTGGAACCTATTTTGTCATTGCAAAACATAACACCAAAACATGTGAAA
>CAYGTD010000491.1:0-2060 GCA_964352725.1 uncultured Roseivirgaceae bacterium | reverse complement strand
TTATTTAATAAAAACTGTACCATTTCAGCTTTCTTTCCATCGTGAGCTATGATTGCAATATTCATTTTATTCTTTTTTATCTAAACATGAAGGATAAATAATTTATATAAAAACACTCAACATAAGACTTACTTAACAATTAGCCTACCTGAACTACTCACAGATCCATCTTCAAATCTGTAGATATAAATACCAGCCTTTAAATTTATTGGGATAAATTCTTGGGTACTCAAATTAGCTTCAATAAGCACTTCCGAGCCCTTCATGTCAAACACTTTTAAGACTGGGTTTTGAGATTCAAACTCCTTAAGCAATATTGTCAAACTTTCACCACTGAAAAGGACATTGGGAAATATAAGAATTGGCATTTCGGTGACATAACTGGAAATACCAGAACTAAATTCTATCTCTTCTCCATTGCTAAATTGGACGGATACTATATGTTCATTATATCCTTGATTTGGTTTTATATCTAACACTCGTTGAATATCTGATTGAGGACTTACTTCTCTACCTACCTCAATTCGATTTGATCCATCCAACCTATAAAATATGACTTCCTCAATTCCATAGGTAGTTCCTAAATTGAGATTTAGGTAAATCCCCGTATCTAAAGCAATTTCTTGAAAAAATGACATAACAAAGCAGTCAACCCCTTGCAACGAGTAATCGAAAGAAGGGGTAGCAATTAATGACGATCCATTAAAAAGGTTTGGCTGAATATTCAATCTTCGATCTGTTAGCTCATTTTTCCTGTTGATAATGAAAAATGTATCGGTAGTTGTTCCCATCTCCTCAAGATAAGATTCACCTAGATTAGAAATTGTGTAATCCACTGCATTTGGAATGGAGGGCCATCGAAGCATGATGGAATCTCCACAATTGAATCCAACTCTTGGCTTCAAAGGTCGTGAGATACTGAAATTTTCAGTTACAAACTGCTCTGAACCAATGCTCATTCGAGCAACTGCACCTGAAGAGAGTTCTGGTATAGAACTCCATCTCCAATAACCTATGGATGTGTCTACATTATCATCCAGTAAAATCCAACTTACTCCACCATCTAGGGAATAAGACAGCTCACCGACATCATCTAACGTAGAGTTCCACCTAAAATAAGAGCCTGATTCACCATTAAATGGCATGTTGTCACTTCCTGTTGGATAGTCCCACTCAAATGAGCCAGCGAATTCGTATTCATAGACTATATAATAATCCTGAGGAGATCCGACAGAAAATCCCTCTATCTCTATAGTATATTGATCTTCCGGATTAGCAACGGTGATCTGTTCCACATTATTTAGATGATCCCGACCTCTTGTAGCCATCGCTGAAAGAGCAGCTTTATTAGGTGAAGAGTTGAGAATCCATGGAAGTGTTTCATTCATTCCATCATCAATCAATCGCATATCCAAATCGTTTACTAAGGCAACCGCATCATTTGGATTTGCTGCAGGATCAGTCCAAACCAATGTAATTTTTAGATTTAACGCATTTGAAGGAAGGTTGAGTTCTATTTCATCAATTTCACTCTGTCCAATAGAACCCGTAAAAAATTGACTGCTTTGTAGGGATTTCATACTACGGAAAGCGTTTACATTACCATAACCTGTCACAAAATCTACGCCTGGAGGACCTACATCATGAGCACCATTTATAAGCAAGGCCTTAACTAAAGCTGAAGGCATATCACTTGAGTACAATTCTTGATATTGATGCTGAAGTAAAACTGAGATTCCAGAAACCAGAGCTGCTGAATTAGAACTCCCTACATTACTATAAGCTACTACCTCTGGCTTAATTCGTCCATCATACGCAGGACCTCTCGAGACAAATGATAGTTCTCTACCTACTGTATCAACAGAACCTACCGAAATGGTATTCTTGGACATCTTATAATTACCCGTAATATTGGCGAATCCCTCTATCCCTTGATATGTCCCTTCATTGTCTACGACAAGCCCTTGATTCCCAATTGAAAAAACATGAAGTAAGCTTGGATTATTCACTGCACTTTCATCAAAAGCATTGGCCTGAGCTCCGTAGAATTGCTCTATAAG
>CAYGTD010000490.1:0-2061 GCA_964352725.1 uncultured Roseivirgaceae bacterium | reverse complement strand
GTGTGAACCTGATGGAGATCATTAAAGAATATGGTACTCCTTTAAAATTAAGCTACCTACCTAAGATTGAAGAGAACATTAAGTATGCGCATAAGATCTTTGAGAGTGCTATAAAAAAATACAAGTATGAAGGAAATTATACTTACGCTTATTGTACAAAATCATCTCATTTCCGATTTGTCGTAGAGGAAGCACTTTCAAATGGGGCTCATATAGAAACCTCCTCCGCTTACGATATTCCCATAGTGAGAAGCATGCATAAAGCCGGCAAGCTTTCTAAACAACACTATATTCTTTGCAATGGCTTTAAAAGACCGCTATACCTTCAAGAGGTCGGCGCATTATTAAATGAAGGATTTGAAAACTGTGTGCCAATTTTAGACAACCTTAATGAACTAAAGCATTATAAAGAAAGTGTGAAAAAGGAGTTTAAAGTTGGGATACGAGTTGCGGCAGATGAGGAACCCAATTTTGCTTTCTATACTTCCCGTTTGGGTATTCGGTACAACGATATTTTACCATACTACAAGGAAGAGATTAAAGACTCTAATGCGAAGCTGAAAATGCTTCATTTCTTTATCAATACTGGAATAAAGGATTCAGCCTACTACTGGAGTGAGTTAAGTAGATTCATCTATAAGTATTGTGAACTAAAAAAGATTTGTCCAGAACTTGATTCAGTGGATATTGGTGGTGGTTTTCCCATAAAAAACTCATTGTACTTTGAGTATGACTACCAGTATATGGCAGAGCAGATCATTGAAAACATTCAGTGGATTTGTAAGAAAAATCATGTGCCAGTTCCTAATATTTTCACAGAGTTTGGAAGCTTCACCGTAGGTGAAAGCGGTGCAACCATCTATTCCATTTTAGATCAAAAGCTACAAAACGATAAAGAGCTTTGGTATATGATGGATGGTTCATTTATTACACATATGCCTGATGTGTGGGGGATGAATGAAAAGTATATTATGCTTCCTGTGAATCACTGGAAGAGTCCATACCATAAAGTAAACTTAGGAGGACTAACCTGCGACAGCATGGATTACTATGATTCAGAAGCACATATTGGTGAGGTCTTCTTACCTCAATATGATGAAAATGAAAGCTTGTACTTCGGCTTCTTTCATACAGGAGCCTATCAAGAATCATTGGGAGGATATGGAGGTATTCAGCATTGCTTAATTCCTGCACCAAAACACATTATCATTGATAAAGATGAAAATGGAAAAATTACTCACAAACTCTTTGCTCCCGAACAGCAAAGTGATGCGATGATGAAGATTTTAGGATATTAAATTTGGGAGCAGATCACAAATCAGAATTGATTATAAATTAATGACATTATTATGAAATCTGCAGTCACCATTTTGTTCTGTTTCTTTCTAATGAATCATGTCGTTTTCTCGCAGGGTGCTAGTATAAATAAAAAGAGTCAAGTTGGAATATCATTCTCATCTTTTGGAGAAACTGACCTCATTCGATTTCAGTCATTGGATGGGAGTGCTAGCCATAATGGGGAAAAATTCTTCAGTCTAGGCGTCAATTATCTCACATCATTAAATGCATTTTTATGGTTTGAAACTGGAGTGAATTATTCAAAATATACCATATACACTTCTCCTAATTATCCTCCTAATGTTGATATCATCCCATTCAAAAACGATTTAGCAATCATCAGTATACCTGCGACACTTAGAGTTCATTTTTTCAAATATGCTTTTATTAATAGCGGTATTTTGATGGATATAGATGTCTCCAGCGACAATGCACTTGATTCTCAAAATGGAATTGGTGCTCTATTAGGAATTGGGGTAAACTATGATTTTGATTTTGGAGCATCTCTTTTCGTCAATCCGTATATCAAAGCTCATTCATTAATTTCATTTACCAGTGATTCGAATCCACAAAGACTTTTGGAATCTGGAATAAGAATAGGTCTTGCATTCTATTTAAATAAGAAATGAGCTGAAAATAACACATCTATTTGCAATTTCCCAACCTCACAATTGATTTGAAAGGCATGCATAATACACGAACGGAAAGAAAAAAAGGGTAAAC
>CAYGTD010000489.1:0-2071 GCA_964352725.1 uncultured Roseivirgaceae bacterium | reverse complement strand
GAATGGTGAGGGGAAATCCACCATGGTGAAGGCCATTTTGAAAGAAATAGATATGCAAGGCAGCTGTCAGTTAGGGCATAATGTGAAAGTGGGATATTTTGCTCAAAATCAAGCTTCATTGCTTGATCCCTCGCTCACGATTTTCCAAACCATTGATGAGGTGGCTCAAGGAGAAATTCGAACACAGATTAAGAATATTCTTGGCGCCTTTATGTTTCAGGGAGATGACATTGAGAAAAAGGTAAGTGTGCTCTCTGGCGGTGAAAAGACAAGACTTGCCATGGTAAAATTGCTTTTAGAACCAGTCAATTTGTTGATTCTTGATGAACCAACTAATCACTTGGACTTAAAATCAAAAGATGTTTTAAAGGATGCCTTAAAAGCTTTTGACGGGACACTTATTTTGGTATCACATGATAGAGATTTCCTTCAAGGGTTATCTCAAAAAGTCTTCGAATTTAAAGATCAGCGAGTCATTGAGCATTTTGAAACCATAGATGCATTTCTAGAGCGAAACCGAATTAAGAACATCGCGGATATGAATCTTGTAAAGTGAAAGCACTAAAATCACTTTTCTCTATTTAATTTAATCGAAAAGCAACCTTTCGCCAATATTCCAATCTATTAGGTAGAGTTTTCATCAAACCCCTACCTCAATGCTACGCAACTTCTTCAAAATCACTTTCCGAAATTTCAGGAAAAACAAGTCTTACGTTTTCATCAATTTATTAGGTCTAGGGCTCTCACTTGCATGTTGTATCGTAGGTTATCTCAACTGGAAGTTTGCAGCTGATTATGACAAGAATCATCAAAATCATGAGCGGATTTATAAGGTTCATATCAATAAGTCGGTTCAAGACAGAAATGTTGCTTATGGCATAGCGCCCTTGCCATTGGGAGAACAAATAAGAGGAAAAATCTCGGGTATCTCTCACTATTCCAGATATGCAACTGAAGGTTTGGTAATGAAAAAAGATCTAAAAGTCTTTAACCAGCGCATTGCATTTGTAGAGAATGACTTTTTGGATATGTTTTCTTTTCCATTCAAATATGGAAATAAAGATGCGCTCTTAGATCAAAGAAAAATTGTACTTAGTGCCACGACGGCACAGACCTATTATGGTGAAGTGGATCCAACAGGTGAGATCATCACTTTGATAAAAGATGATGGAACTCCATTTTCCATGACCGTAGGAGGAGTGTTGGAAGACATCCCAATGAATTCTTCCATCCACTTTAGCGCCATTACTTCGTGGGATAATTACTTCAAAATTCGAGAAGGAGAACGAAATGATTGGAAACAGTTTGTGGCGGCCACATTCGTCATGACGGAAGGGAATAACTATCCTCAAAACTTGCTGGACAACATTAATGAAAACTACATAGCGATTCAGAATGAAGCTCGAGACGATTTTCAAGTCAGCAGCTACTATCTAGAGCAGCTTACCAACTTAGGCACAAATGCCATGGAAATTCGATCCAATTGGCTTAGCGAACCACCTCCCACTCCAGCGATTGTTACGCCACTTATAATGGCTGCTCTCATGTTGCTCATTGCTTGTTTCAATTTCACCAATACATCGATTGCCATTTCTAGCAAAAGACTTAAGGAAATTGGTATTCGAAAAGTAATGGGAAGCAATAGGAAACAATTGATTTTTCAATTCATGGGAGAAAATCTTATTTTATCATTTGGAGCATTATTGGTAGCTGTTGGCATTGCCTATTTCTTGGTCCCAGCATATAGTGCCATGTGGGATTTTATCAATTTGGAGCTCGATTTCATGGCAAACCCTGAAATATTTGGCTTTCTAATTGGACTACTTGTCTTCACATCCGTGGTTGCTGGGGCATATCCTTCTTTATACATCAGCTCGTACCAACCTGTGAAAATCCTGAGAGGTAATCTTTCTCTGGGAGGAACCAATTGGTTTTCAAAAACACTACTTGGGTTGCAATATTTATTCACCATTATCGCACTTATTTTCTCTTTGGCTTTCGGCAACAATGCCAAGTTTCAATCAGAAGCGGATGTAGGATTCAGAAAAGACAATATTCTTGCAGTACGTAC
>CAYGTD010000488.1:0-2072 GCA_964352725.1 uncultured Roseivirgaceae bacterium | reverse complement strand
CTTCTAAAGTTAAATATTGCACTGAACTTTCCAATAGCTCGAATCTTTCCTAAACCGCTAAAACCCCATGACTGATCAGCGAATGTTAGAGTCTTTTATATTTTCGTATTGTTTTCGATGGCTTTTACAACTTTCGAGATTTCAGGTGGAATTTCACTCGTTGAGATTTCCCTAGCAATTGAAAGAGCACTCAAAGAAGCGCTCCAAGTTCCATTAGACCATTCACTAAGTCTCTTAAGCACTTTTTTTCCCGAAACCAAATTCCGTTTTTCTGTATCCCATTTTGGATTAATTAAATCTCGTGCATCAGAATGAGATTTTCCAGCAGTATAATTTCTGTTTTCGTGATGAATAACCGTAGATACTGAGTCAATAACATCATCCTTTAACGAGTCCACAATTTCGTCAATTTTATCTGTTACAATCTGTAAAGTAATTGATGTGCTCACTGATTTGTTGCGTCTAATAATCCTATAAATAGCAGCATCACAAATGAGATAGTTCTCTATTTCCTTTTTGCTCCAAACCTTTAAGTATATCCTATGATTGACGGCATCTGTCTGTCTCTTAGCAATATCCGTGGGGGAGTGATAATCTGAGTCAAAAAGTGAAAAAACCGATATTCGTGTATCTCCTGCATTTCGTAACAACATTTGCGATCCAACAACATAGTTCCAACCTCCCCAGCCTCCGCAAGACATACTCGGGATAGAATCAAAAGGTTCAGAACTATTGGGGAAAAGTGTGTTTTGGAATCGCTTTAGAATTGATATGTCTTTACCCTCTACTATTAGAAATTTTTTAGCGTTCCAAAGTCGAGCTAATTCAATATTCTGTATGCTTCCAATGTTGTGAATGATGCTTTGAACAGCTGGTAAATTGGAGGCATATAGTGACCTTTCTTGTTGTCTGTCAATTACAAGAACTTCTTCTGGTTCAACCTCTGCCATTATTTCAATGGAATGGGTTGCCACAATCACTTGAGCAAACCTATTTCGTAGAAATCTTATGAGTTTCCTTTGTAAATCAGCATGCATGTAAACATCAGGTTCATCAAGAATTACTGTAGAGTTCTTATGGCTTCTAGCTAAAAACCATATTGTTTGAAGCCACATTTGTAAACCATGTCCCATCCACCCAACTTCAGCAACAAATGCAGCGTCTTGGACTAGTAGCGATAATTTACTTCCTGTTGTTTGTGATCTCCCTGATAACTCAACTATCCTTAATCCAGGCCAAGTATCTTCAGCCATTCTTTTAAACTCCTGATACCTTGAATTCAATTGGTTAAGTTGATTTCTAAAGTGCCTAGAAGCTAGAGAGGATGATATATTTGAGAGAATATAATCTGCTCTTAATGTTTCCTCTACCATTTGTAATGGTCCTATCTGAGGTAGAATGTTTATTACCGGAAATCTGGCTTCTCTAGCTTGACCCTTTGTTTGAATTATTTGTCCCGTTTTGTCAAACAAGACTCCATGAAGTTCACCTTCATCTCCAATGTAGAGAATTACTTTGTAGTCGTTTTTGAACACTGCCTCTATTTTTGAAGGAGGATTTCCATAGAGATGAAATAAATTATCTTTAGAAAATTCAATTCCTTTCAGAGATGGTGAAACTCCTCGAAAATTTAACGGCAATTCTGTCCAAGCAGGAGGATTTCTGAATACTAGGTTTTCATATCTTGTTGTAACAAGTGAAATAAGTCTTAGAGATTCAATAAGAGTCGATTTACCTGCATTATTCTTCCCAACTACAATTGAAAGTTTTTTGAAGTTAATCTCGTGTTCATCATAGCAGCGATAGTTATTTAAGATTAACTTCTTGATCATAGGTGAAAATTGACTCTAACGCTTAACTAAAATGTGTATGCACCCCGCTTGCTAGATGCACAGGAATTTCCATCTCGCATTGTCATATCATATTGCCCAGTTCGCATATTCATTTTTAGTGATTGTTATGCTTCCATTGCTTTTAGAAATTTTGATATTTGATACCATTTAAATCTACGTATAGTCTGGATTATATAGAAAATAAGCAAAAGAGGACCAGAGATCGATAGAATGAATATA
>CAYGTD010000487.1:0-2073 GCA_964352725.1 uncultured Roseivirgaceae bacterium | reverse complement strand
CGTACGCGGAATACTATGTCTCGTTTGATGCTCATTTAAATAGTCGACGGCTTTTAGTTGACAGTCAACAGTTACTTTATATTATCTTTTAGTACCTCCCCCTAACCCCCTCCAAAGGGGGAATTAGTCCTTGGTGAGATTTGTTAATCAATACCTTGAATCAACACCGGTGATTCTTTACTTTCTTTTAACCCAAGCTTTTCAGCTCGTTTTGCCACTTCTGATTGCTTGCTTTCATACATGAATTCAGCTTTCAGAGTCGTGTAATCTGCTCTCAGGTCTTCCACTGCTGTTTCCAACTTGCTGATGTCCCGAACTTTCTTCTCCGCGTAATGGCGGTTTCCGATATACAGCAGACATAAGAATGCTACGAATAAGATTTGGGAAAGAAAACGCACGTGAATAACCTCGCTCATGGAGCTATCCATTCTGAGGAATTTATTGAGTAGCCCAAAAAGGCCTCCTCGCTCCTCACGTTGTGGTAATTTGTAGGTGTTTTCTGCCATAATCCTAAAGTTTCAAGCTTCTAGTATTAAGTTTCAAGTCTTGCTATTGCAACTGACTTGTTACTTTCAACTATCGCTTTCTGCCAATTCGCAGCTTCGCACTTCGTGCTCTGCTGTTTTTTTCTATCTCTGAAGGTGATGGAATAATTGGTTTTCGGTTAATTGGATCTAAGATCCTAATTGGGTTACCGTAAAAATCCTTCTCGTCCATCCCTTTGAAATTTCCTTTATTAATAAAGTTCTTTACTGGTCTGTCTTCCAGCGAGTGATAGCTCATCACTACCAATCTGCCATCCGCTTTCAAGACTTCTCCAGCTTGAGTCAAAAATTCTTTTAATGCTTCCATCTCCTCGTTCACTTCGATTCTGATTGCTTGAAATACTTGCGCTAAGTACTTCAGCTCTCTTCCCCTTGGAGCATTTTTCAATGCAATTACCTTCAATTCTTCGCTTGTCTGAATTTTCTGATTTAATCGGAAAGAGTGTATCTCGCCTGCCAAGGTCCGAGCATTTTTCACTTCGCCGTATGCACTTAAAATATGAATCAGATCTCTTTCTTCGTATTCATTGACCACATGATAGGCACTACGCTCTGCGTTTTGATCCATTCTCATGTCCAAAGCACCATCTGCTCTGGTTGTAAACCCACGCTCTGGAACATCAAACTGATGAGAAGAAACTCCCAAATCAGCGAGAATACCATCTACTTCCGTGATGCCATGTAGTCTTAAATACTTTTTCAGGAATCTGAAATTTGACTCTATAAATGTGAAAGAACTTTCACTCTCCTTTGAGAGCTCTTGTGCATTTTTCTCAGCATCTTGATCCTGATCGAATGCATATAAATGACCAGTGGTTAACTGGCTTAATATCTCCTTACTATGTCCACCTCCTCCAAACGTTACATCTACATAAATCCCATCTGGATTTATGTCGAGCCCTTCCATACACTCAGTGAGCATGACTGGATTGTGGTAGGTGCTCATAAAAAATTCCCGATTACACCCTCGAGAGAGAGAGAAGATTCTGAAATAAATTCAGAATGACCTCCATTTTTCATTCCTTGATTATTCATCAAGATATTTTTGTGCCAGTTCTGAATATTCATTAGCATCTTCAATAAGGTGCTTTTCGAATACTTCTGGATTCCACATTTCTATATAATTACCCATACCAATAAGGATTGCTTCCTTGTCTATTTGCGCATGAGCGAGCATAGTCTTAGGTATCAATAGTCTGTTTGCACTATCTAAATCCACCTGCGCTATACTCCTAAAAAAGTTCCTTTTTAGCTTTCGCTGCTCAGGATTGAATTCGCTTAAAGAAGAAATTTTATGGTGTATTTTCCTGTACTCTACCATTGGGTAGAGGATTAAATTTGGTTCAAACCCTTTACGGAGAACCAATTCTGCAGTGGAGACCTCCGGAAGGTTGTTCTTGATCTTTGCAGGCAAGACCAACCTTCCTTTAGTATCCAACTTACACTCATACTCGCTTGTAAAAAACGCCATACTGAGCCTTGAAAAATATAAACCACCTTCACAAATGTATTAAAAAGGATGACATTT
>CAYGTD010000486.1:0-2077 GCA_964352725.1 uncultured Roseivirgaceae bacterium | reverse complement strand
ACTTTGAAGACCAAGTTTTAGAGCACTCAGTTGCTGGCCAATACCATCATGTAATTCCTTACTTATTCTGGTTCTCTCTTCTTCTGTTGCTTGTATTACGCTTTCAAAGCCACGCTCTTTTTCTTCAAAAATGGCATTTTGTAATTTCTGCCGTTGTTTGGCTTTGAAATGATTGTAGAAAATAATGGCAGCAAGTAATATGATGATTAAACTGCCGAGTAAAATCGAAATCTGACTCCTCTGGCTATCTATGGCAGCCTCTTTTGTAGCGATCTCTAATTTTTGGTTAGCTATCTTGCTTTCTTTCTGAGCCGTTTCATATTTAATCAAGAGATCATTTACAGTTGTCCTATTCTCTTCACTTCTGATACTGTCATTAAGTACATCAAATCGAGTATAGTATGTATAGGCTTTATCAAAATTTCCCATTCGAGCATATACTTCAGAGAGGCTTTCACAAAAGTTTTTCATAAATCCTTTATCATCATACAACTCTGCCAGTTCTAAAGCTTCGTGCAAAGCATTTAGGGATTTGCTGTATTCTCCTTTTCTTCCATAAACATTCCCTAATCCACCAAGTGCCTGTGCGATAATACCTGGAGCATTTACTTCCCTTCCTATTTTTAATGCTGCAGAATAATGAACAATAGCATCATCAAAATTTTCTAATTTTTCATAGGCCGAACCAAGATTTATCTCTGTATTCAGAATGCCGTAGGTGTCATTGATAAGTGTATATAATTCATTCGCTTTCAATGTGTAGCTTAGTGACGAATCTGGTTTCTCCATATTCAAGTAAATAGCACTAATGTTTAGATTAGCTATTGCTTGATAGCGATCATTGCTACTGGAAATAGATATCGCCTCTTTGCTATACTTAAGTGCTCTTCTCCAGTCTTCAAGCATCAAATAATTTCGTCCTATGTTAATTAGAATTGCCTGTTTCCTGGAAAGGCGATCTTCCTTATCTTCTATCAACTCAACTATACTGAGTGCCTCCATTAGGGGAACCACCGCCTTAGTTAGTTCCATCTGATTAGTATAGAAAATACCTCTATTACTGAGCGCAATTATTAATTGTGGGTAAAGTTCTTTTTTTCTACTAAGCTCAATAGCGGAATCAGTGTAGGCTAAACCGATTTTATTTTGCTGAGCACTAGATGATAAGTAGGTAATGTCGAGATAGGACTCCACAAGCAGACTGTCTTTTATATCAACATTCTTTGAGCTATTCTTTACCAAAGAACTTTGAAGCTGATAATACTTTAATGCAGAATCGAATTGCAATTTGGATTCATAAAACTTACCAATATTTTTTAGGTTCTCATAGATTACAAGTGCATTGGCTTGCTGATATAAATTTTCTAGATAAGTTGTTTTTAATGAGTCAACTTTTGGCTGAGAGAAAGCAAAAAAAGAGTAGTGTAAACAGCAACTAAATAGCAGAATGTATCGAGACATAGGTGATTGGTTAGGTCAATTTTTTAGAATTCGCCGGATAAATACCGAATAAACACGAGATAAGTACCGAATTACCACGAGTCGCTCGACCAAAATACTAAATGACCTTTGAGATTTCAAAAAATATAATCTCAAAGCCATGAAAAAAATAATCTTTCTGCTAGGCGCAACTCTTACTTTTATGTCTCTTTCATCTTGTTCTGAAGATGATGACATAAGTGTAAATAGCTTTTCCACCCTTTCATTTTATTCAGATCTTGACTGGCCAAAAACGACGCAATTATACCCTGTAGACGATGCTGATGGAGGAGTATATGCGCTTGTCTCTATTGAAAACTCATTAGCAGATCACATGCTGAATGGGAATAGTATAAGTTTTGAGGGTATCTATGATGAGCAATTGGTTAGGCTTACCTCTCTCGGTGATCATAAAGGTTCGTTTGCATTGGATGGATCAGTGCCTGAGGAAATTGCGGTAGAAGTAGAAAATACGATATTCCATGAAGGGTTTTCCCAGTACCAAGGGTTTGCTAGAAAAACTCTCCCAGATGGCGCTATCATCGAAGTAAGGAATGGCACTATTGGCAAAAGCCTAAACGGCACACCACAGTGGATC
>CAYGTD010000485.1:0-2087 GCA_964352725.1 uncultured Roseivirgaceae bacterium | reverse complement strand
TTTTAAAAAAATGCAATTTTAAATTGTATATTTTATTGCTGCCATCGAAAAAGAGGTTGCTTAAAAAGGTAGAATGGAAATAAATAGCATGGAGAAGAAGTCCCTTCTGGTCTAGATTTTTGTTTCATAGAGATTGGTGTCAAGACAAGGGCATTAAGATTGATTAAGAGATAAGTTTTGAAGGTTGATTTTAAGTTCAAATAGGTGTAGAAAAAATTCTTAAATAAGCTGTTTATTCACTTTGGGTCTCTTATTTTGTTTCACCATAATTCGACTATGGCAACTTGAAAAACTCCTTTCAAAGCAATCCAGAAGCCTTTTTTATTCTATTAAAATATCGATTATTACACTTACTGTATTTACAAGTTTCAATGCTTGTTTTTTGCTCTTTCAGAAAAAACCCCAGCTACCTTACTCCTTTTCGTGATACTCCTTTTTGTTAGTCTTGAATCACTATTCGATAGGTCATCACATTCTTCTCTTTACTATTGGTATCATAAATTCGTAAGAGATAGATACCGGCCATAAATGGACTTACATCCAAAGTAAGGTCTCGATCATATCCTTGCTGTAAATCCCTTTGGAGTAGAACTGCTCCTGTCAAGTCTAGTAGCTCTAATTTTACCGCGTCAGTAGTTAAGTGACGATAGCTTATAGTCAACACATCACTACTTGGATTCGGGTAAATCTGTAGATTCTTGAAATAATCGAAAATAACTCCCAGCACTGCATCTATTGTGACCTCAATTCCATCCGGGCTCGCAAAGGCTTCTAGCTTAAAGTCTGTATTGCTTATCCCAGCTTCACCTACTTCAAATTCTACAAATGATGCATCGTCTATTGGGATCCCTGGATACTCCACAAAGAAACGATACGTCCCTTGCGGTAAGAAATCAAACTGGAATTCGCCATTTTCATCCGTCTCTCCATAAGCTATCAACTCAAAGCCATCCTCATCTACTTCTGTTCTACCTCCAGTTCGCTTCCTTCTAAGTCCGCACTTCCTTCTCGCCGCTCTTCTTCTGGCGTCAATCCTACCTTCACCATCACCAAAATCTTCTTCTATCACAATATCCAATGTTCCGTCTCCAATTGTTGGAGCTGGTATTGATGTCATCTCAAATTGGATCGTCGTATCATCTCTAAAGAAAACAGTATCTGCCTTGTTCCACTCTACAATATTTCCATCTCCAAAGTAGGTCGGTGTATACTTCGTCTTGTCAGACTCTACTAACATGATATAATTTCCAAGAACCACATCTGGAAAGGTGAATGTACTTGTGACATCCCTTCGCGTTTCTAATAAGGTATATCCTTTTGCTAGTCGAGTGGTCTCGTATAAAAATCCATTCACTCTCTCTGGCAATAAGGCTCCTTCATTATTTCTTACCTCAACTGTCATATCAGCAATAGCAAATACTTTCTGAGGATCAACATTGATAGTTAGGTCCAAAACGATTGTACTTGTAACCTCAACAGTAAATTCTCCCATATTATCATAGTCTATGCTCAGAATATCCAAATTGCTTCCATTATCAGAAAAGTCTGCTCCAGTGGTAATATTATTACCATTTCTTTTCCATTGAAACCGATTAGCTGTTCCACCTATGTTTACTGATAAATTGAAATCATTCGTAGATCGAACCCTAATAGAGTCAATTTCCGGGTCGTAATCATTGAATTTGATGCTCGCTTGATCGCTATAGTTAAGTGTTGTTATTCCTACTAATGGTTCCAAGTCGTCAAACTGAAGATTATTTCCTGATACATTCAAACTCGTAATACTCGTCTCTAAAAAATCCATCAATCCTGTAAGTTCATTGTCTCTCAAATCAACTCCTAGCAGTTCTGAAAGTCCGCCAACAGCATCTCCTGTAAATGGATTAGGCATATCGCCCGCTAATCCTAAGTTACCAAGAGCTAAATCTTCTACTCTCGTTTGTGAAGAGTTTAGCTCCACTCTATTCCAATCTCTCAATCTGGCTGTTTCCCAATTTACTGCAGGACTCCAATTACTTCCATCCAATGCATCATAGATCTGAACTAGGGCTGTAGAGTCTGCTATGGTTTCTGCATCAACTGTCGTT
>CAYGTD010000484.1:0-2102 GCA_964352725.1 uncultured Roseivirgaceae bacterium | reverse complement strand
ATTTGATAATGACAATTAATACCATTTAATCTATGAAAAACATATGCGCCTTTTTTTTACTCGTATTGAGCGTTCAATTATCCGCTCAAAAAATCCCCTTTCAAGGACGTCTTTTAGATAATGGAAGACCTTACAATGGAATATCGACTATAGAGTTCAACATTGCCAGTCCTTCTTGGTCAGAAACAAAAAGCAATGTCAATGTAACTGACGGTTACTATTCAGTAGTACTTGGAGAAACAACTCCTCTCCCTGATACTCTATTCAGCAATAGTCCTGAGGTTCAGCTAAATATTATTGTTAATGGAGAGGCATTGAGTCCAGTTACGCTCTATTCTACTCTTTTGCCTTATGCAGGGCCGCAAGGAATTGAAGTTGATACACTTCGAACATTTATGGCGGAGGCCATTGGTGTGAACGATGAAGGGAAAGCGAGAATCGCAACAACTAATAATGGTTATGATGGAGTAATGTCACTCACTGATTCACTTGGAAGAACCGCCAACTTTATGCGTACAAGAAAAACAGGAGGATTTCTGCAGCTTGCTCAGCAAAATTTTACAGATGATTCATTTAAAAGTGCTGCGCTAATGGCGACATTCGGGGATCAAAATAGTTATATGAATCTTTATGGTGGTAATAGTACTGACGATGGAATATCGCTAATGGTTGATGTCTATGCTGCGAATATCGATCTTGATGGACCAATAGAAGATGGTTACAGAAGAGGGGGTATAGATATCAAAAACTATTATGGAAATTTTACCCATAATATCTTTTCTGAGCACGAGGGCTCGAGCACAATAAGTAATATGAATCTTGTAGCGTCTCAAGATGATGGGACACAAACGTATTCTATGATAATAAGTAGTGGTGATGGACTAAATACGGGCGGTTCAATAAATATTACAGATGAAACAGGAGCTGGTAGTATTTCACTGGATGGAACAACTGGCACTATAAATGCGCGACAAGTTTTAATTGATGGATCTCCTATCGGAGGTTCTAGTGGTGGAACTATTAATCCTGATTCAGTGGAGTCAAGAAGTATTCGTGTTCTTGGACCAGATGGCTCTATTAAATCTGACCTTAACTTTTTCGAACAAAATAATTCAGGAAGTTTAGTATTAAATGGAGCGAATGATTCTATAAAAGTGATTTTAGGAAGTACAGGAGGTTATGGTGGATTCTTAGGATTGTATGATTCTCTAAGAAATATAGGCGCCCAGCTCCGAGTTACTAATAAAGGAGTAGGTAACCTTTTCACACGAAATGAAGCTCACAACAATGTTGGTTGGTTTGGAGGTAATGGCAATGATGGTTTTGCTCAAGTAGTTTCTTTTGATGAAACTGAAGCATTCACTGGTGCTGCTTTGATTGGATCGTTTGCGGATGGTCTTCTACCAGAGTATTACCTTGAAGGATCCGCTCAGCAAAACTTTGGCTTAGGGAGATTTAGAGTAACTCCACTAGGTAATTCCACAGAAGAGACCGCTAGGATAGAGATTAATAGAAGTAATGGTGGTGGACAAGCGATCATGACCATGATACAAAATAATGACGGAAATGATCCGACAGGAAGCAATGGAGCATTATCGTTAGTTGGAGATAGTAGTCCAAATTTTGTGTTGGATTCAGAATCCTCTGTTGATCATGACTTGGCACAATTGAACATGTATGGAAGCATTCCAACGGAGGATGGGCTTTGGTGGTATAATTCTGGAAGATTAGGAACTGCAGTCACAAGCACAGGTGACGAATTCGGTTTTCTTGGGTTTAATAGTAGTACAACTAATTATTCTGCCTTTACGGTTAATCTTACTGGTAATCTTAATGAAAGTTTCGCAGGAGGCCTAGAGCTGAATGATGGATCTGGTGGTAATCGGATAAGGCTTGATGCAGCCACGGGTAATATCTCTATCAATAGATTTTCTAACAATCAATCAGCTATAAATCTTTTTGATAATGGGTCTGGAGGAGGAGGTATTGCCATTCAAAACGCATCCGATCAAAATAAGCTGTTTTATGAAGCCAGTGCTGGTACTTTGGATTTAAAAGAAGATACTGGCAGTACTACTATCTCTCTCGATGGGAATCTAGGC
>CAYGTD010000483.1:0-2104 GCA_964352725.1 uncultured Roseivirgaceae bacterium | reverse complement strand
AGCTTCGAGGCGCCTCATCCACCTCCTCATCTATTGGTAAAACTGGAATGAGCATAAAGTCGGCATTATTAAATATTTCAGGATCTATATCAATTTCAATCGGGTCATCCAAGACAATTTTTTTATCAGGAACTGCTTGGATTACTATGGCCTTAGGTGGTGGGGGTGGTGGAGTGTTGATGGTGATTGGTGGCAAAAATACATCTGTTGGCTCTACACTAACATTAAAAGTACATATCGGCTCTACTTCTGTTCTCCACTCAAATGCTGTGATCGCCAAAGAGATGGAAATAATCATTCCAATACCAAAGAATAACGGTCTTCTTCTTTCTAAATCGTATTTTTCATTCTTCTTGATTTCCATAAGTCAATCATTTATTAGGTTATAAATAGTTTTGACAAAAGAAAAAGCATGAATCGTGCCTAAGTGACTAAATCATGTTAATAAATGATAATGCTCATTTTCGCTATTTTCACGGCATGAAAAGACTGGTGATATGTTTTGCTCTAATGATTCCGCTCATGATTTCCGCTCAAAAGAAATACAAAGCGAAGTACTCTGTGGCAGATCTAGACAAGGTTCCTGAAGCTCCTGATTATACTGATTTAGACTATTGGATCGCCCATCCAGAATTGGAGGATATGGCAGATTTAGTTCCCGGGAAAGGTGAGCTGATGGAGTATCAAGCAACAGCGGACGTGGATGTTTTTTTTGTTTACCCTACGATCTATTCCAAAAAGCAAAAAAAAGAACATCCTTGGTTTGCGGACGTCAATGACGATAAACTAAATAAGGAAATTGCTGAATCCACGATCAAATATCAAGCAAGTGTTTTCAACGCCTCTGCAAAAGTATATTCACCGCTTTATCGACAAGCGCATGTCAATATTTACCATGCAGGTGATTTGGAGCTAAAAGTAGAAGCATTAGCATTTGCCTATAAAGATGTCAAAAAAGCTTTTCAATTCTATCTAGATAATTGGAATGAAGGGAGACCGATTATTATCGCGTCTCACAGTCAGGGCACCACCCATGCCGTGCAGTTGCTAAAAGATTTTTTTCAAGAAAAAGCATTAAAGAATAAGCTTGTCGCGGCGTATGTCGTAGGGATGCCATTAGATAAAAATGTGCTTACATCTATCCCCATTTGTGATGACCCAAAAGATACGGGTTGTTGGATGACATGGAATACATACATAAAAGGCTACTATCCTCCGAATCATGATTTTTGGTATTTCAATGCTTTAAGTGTAAACCCTTTAAGCTGGAAGATCACAGAGGATCATGTGTCCTACGGAGCGAATAAAGGGGGTATATTAAAAAACTTTAAGAAAATAAGAACGGGCCTTTCAGATGCGCAAAATCATGATGCAATGCTATGGATAAATAAGCCCAAATTCTTTGGGAACTTTCTACTCAATTGGGAAAGATATCATGTCTTAGACTATAATTTGTTTTACATGAATATTAGAGAGAATGTTGAAGATAGGGTAGAAGCATATTTCTCCAAGAAAAAACTCACCCGAAATAGTGATCGTTAGTTATCCGAATAATCCTTAAGAAACTCTGGTAACAGCTCAATCATTCTTTCATTGATGATGTAAAGTGGTGTCTTAGCTAAATAGGATGTCTCAAAGTTGCAAAATGCAATGAAACTTGTGAGTGTATCTCCTTCCAGCTCGGTCATTTCTGCCACCCACTCTCTAGTAAATTTTGAATTCACCTGATCTGCTCGGTACTTGTTTTGAACAAGTTTGTAATGCTTCCTTTTTTCTTTTTCTCTTTTGCTAAAATTTTGATATACGAAATCGATAGGGTGAAGCGCTGCAAAAAGAGGATTACGAATATATGATTCATCTAAGCGTTTGTCACCTGTAATAACTACTGGCTTTACCCCAAAAATTTGTAACGAAGTATCTACTGGTTGGGCTTCCATAATCATTTCCTTGAATCGTTCATACCTTGGAAAATCGCCAATGATTACTTCGTCCAAATACACTGTATTTACTGGAAGTAAAAACTCAACTTCCTCACTCCCCATCCATGCTTCCTCCACAATCCACGCAAGAGATTTGTGCCAAACACTGGAGAAAACCAATGTGA
>CAYGTD010000482.1:0-2120 GCA_964352725.1 uncultured Roseivirgaceae bacterium | reverse complement strand
TGTGATCGCTCGGAGATTCCTGTCTGCCTCCAGACTCGCAAATTTAGTTGATGAAAGGTTTTCAGGGATGGAGTCCAATGTATTAGGGCTGATTAGTCTAAAACGTTGATCCTGGGAGGAAGTCTCCTGAGAAAATGCAAATCCACAGAAAAGAACAAAAAGTAGTGTAGTGCATGTTCTCATTTTGCTTACTTACTCTTATTTGCCAACTGACCACAAGCAGCATCTATATCTTTCCCCCGACTTCTTCTGACACTTGTGTGAATTCCCCCTTTGATTAAATGCTCTGCAAATCGATCGATGGTCTCTGGCTCTGCCTTGGAGAAGGAAGCTTCAGAAATTGGATTGTATTCAATGATATTAATACGAACGCCTGGGACTTTTCGAGCGTATTTTAGTAGTTTCTCAGCATCTTCAATGGAATCATTGAAATCGTAGAAAAGGATATATTCAAACGTAATTCTATTTCCTGTTTTATCATAAAAATATTGCAGCGATTTCAGCAATGCATCCAAAGTGTTGGTCTCATTGATGGGCATAATGGTATCACGCTTTTTATCATCTGCCGCATGAAGAGACAATGCAAGATTGAACTTCACTTCATCATCTGCGAGTTTGTTGATCATTTTCGCAATACCAGCAGTGGAAACGGTGATTCTTTTTGGGGACATATTCAGACCATCCTCAGAACAGATTCTGTCAATTCCTTCCATCACGCCTTTGTAGTTGAGCAATGGCTCTCCCATCCCCATAAATACGATGTTGGAGAGCGGTAAATTGTAATTTTTCTCCGCTTGATTCTTCAGTTCCACCACCTGATCGTAGATTTCTCCAGCGTCCAAATTTCGTTCACGCTTCATGTAGCCGGTAGCACAAAACTTACAAGCAAGTGAACAGCCCACTTGAGAAGAAACACAAGCAGTCATACGCTCATCTGCAGGAATTAAAACTCCTTCAATCAAGTGCTTATCATGCAGGCGATAGGCTGATTTAATGGTGCCGTCATTAGATAACTGCGTATTATCAATTGAAATATGATTGATAATAAACTCTTCTTTTAGTTTGTCTCTTAGTGGCTTAGACAGGTTAGACATCTCATCAATGGATTTGGCAGATTTTGCCCACAGCCATTCCCATACCTGTTTTGCACGGAATTTTTTCTCCCCATTTCCTTCAAACCAATCGGTCAAACTTTGCAATGATTCCTTTCGGATGTCCTTCATAGCGCAAAGGTAGGAAGATGATCCAAGTTCTTTCACTATTTTAGTTGTATGATCATCATTGACAAACTAATCAAGCACATAGGGCAAGTCATATCATGGCTGACGCTTTTGCTAGTTTTAGTCATTGTGGTCGATGTATTTCTTCGGTATGTTTTTAACACTACTTCTGCTGCCTCATTTGAGTTAGAGTGGCATTTGTTTGCAGCTATATTCCTTCTAGGAGCAGCATATACATTGCAAAATGATAAGCATGTAAGAGTAGATGTGTTTTATCATCGATTTTCTGAGAGTGGTAAAGCGTGGGTCAATTTGATTGGAACGGTTTTTCTGCTATTGCCATTTTGTGTGGTCGCTTTTTGGGAATCGCTATCTTTTGTGAGTAGTTCTCATGCTGTATTAGAGACGAGCCCAGATCCTGGAGGATTGCCAGCGAGGTATATCATAAAGTCAGCTATCCCATTGGGATTTTTTCTGTTGGGACTTCAAGGGATTAGTGTAGTTTTAAAATCAATATCAAAAATTAGAAATGAAAGACGATAAGGAGCTAGGACAAAATGATGAAGACCAAACCCCAGATTGGTTAAAGGCAATTCAGTTTAATAGCTGGGAAGCTGAGTTGCTGGTCTCTGCATTGGTTTTGTATGCTTTGTTTCAGTTACCAGATTTAATTCTAGCCTTTTCACTAAGGACTTTCTCGAATGGGAGTCAATTTCATCAGTTTTTTGATATCCTTATTACGGCAATTAATTTATTGAAATTTGGGTATGCCCTCCATATTTTGGTGAGAGGACTATGGGTTGCTTCAGTTGGCCTTAGCTACGTTTTTCCAAAAGGGATTGATAAAAAAAGGTTGAAGTTTAAAGGCAGATTTGACAAAGAATTAGGTTCATCAAAATC
>CAYGTD010000481.1:0-2128 GCA_964352725.1 uncultured Roseivirgaceae bacterium | reverse complement strand
CTTCCATAAACAAAAACAGCTTGTTCAAAGCCGATCATTCCAAGTAAGGGAGTAGCAAATCCGAGTAGCATCGCGATAAGAATAAATGTCCCAACATATGCGTTTCGCACCAGCGTTTGAATAAAGAATGCAAGCAAGGTCCAGATCATAAATTGCCACAAATCCGTCCCAAATAGCCCCATTAGATACAGACCAATTTCAAAACCATAGTAGCCTTTATTCACTTGGAATGCAATGCCTGAAATCATCACAATCACTAGCATCATTACCTGCATTTTGACTACAGCGATAAATCTAGAACCCAGCAACGTCCAATTTGGAATCGGTGTGGTGTCAACCAATTGACAAAAACTTGATGCTCTCGCTCGCTGAATGAGCAGACCAGAATACAAAAAGATGCAAAAAATCATGGCAAAATGGTAGGCTTCACTGTACCATAGCATCTTCCATGTGACGGGTAACATGGGAGTCCCTCGAACTATTCCTGCCTGCGAATGTTCAACCAAAAGCATTGTTAGACCGAACAATGTAAGGACAATAAACGGCCAGCTTTTCACGATGAATTTAAGATCTATTGTGGACAGCCTCCACATTACTTTCAGGTTTTGAAGAAACGAAAAGTCATACTCCACCTTTGAAAGAATCACTCTGATGATGTTTCCAAAATTGCTTTTTATTGTACGCTTGCTATCCTTTTTTCTGAATGAAAAAGACAGTGCCTGCTGGCCAAAATAGAACGAACGATACACCATACCCGAGATGAGGACGGAAACACCTAACCATAGCAGCCGATTATAAAAAATAAGTCCTGAGAAAGGTATGTGGAGTTCGTTTCTCTCGACAGCAGTCCAATACTGGGTGTAGTAGTATGTGGCGGAATAACCAAATGGATCTGTAAAAGCTGCCAATATCCGATTTTCTGGATCTTGAAGTAAAATGTCCGTTAAACCCTGAATCAAGGAAAGCGCAATGATGGTAACGAATCCGACAGTGAGATTTCGTGTAAAAACCACAATGGCAAATACGATTGATCCATACAACAATGTATTTGGTAATGTGTAGACCAAATACACTTGTGCATATGCAATCAGGTCGAAGGGAATGGTCATCTGATCATTGGTGCCTGGCAGTACAAAACCGATAGCCAGTCCAATCCCAATAAAAAAGACGATGATGCTAACGATTAGAAGTGAACTGAGAAATTTAGCCCCTAAATAGTGAGCCTTTGAAAAGGGATAAGAATAAATAATCTTATGCATTTCGCAGGTAAAGTCACGATGCACAGACACTCCGAATATCGCAGGAAACAAGAAAACGATGAGCGTTGATAAGGTATTGAACATACCTGTAATTGATAAAGGAGAGTTCACTATGTTGGTAGAGTCAACAGTGGCACTGACTTCATTAAAGATGCCTGCAGAAATGGATGCTACAAGCAACGAAGCAATGAAGAAAATGGATGAATAGATATAGAAAACGGGTTTCTTGAGCCAGTATGAAAGCTCATGCTTGAAAATGGAATAAAACATTTTGGTACGTTTTGTAATGAAGTAATGAAAGATCTAGGCTAGAATGAGCTCGTCCTCTTTCAGGGTGTAGAAATACACATCCTCAAGATCTGCTGTAGCACTTTTAAAATCTTCTGGTTGGGACTCTGAATAGATCCTGACATTCAGGCTGTTATCCTGATTGTAGCTGGAAGAGAGGACGTTTAAGGTTGATTGGGTAATTTCAAGCTCTGCTGGGTCGATGTTCCTCGTCCATATTTTTCCTTCAAATTCTCTTAGGGAATCCTGAGGAATTTCGTGCTTCAAGATACGTCCTCCATTCAAAATTGCCATATCCGTACAGAGTTCTTTCACGTCATCCACAATGTGGGTAGAAAAAATCACGGTGCTGGTGGTGCCGATTTCACGAATCACATTTAAGAATCTGCTCCGCTCAGCTGGGTCAAGACCGGCTGTTGGTTCATCCACAATGATGAGCTTAGGATTATTGAGCAACAATTGCGCAATACCAAAGCGTTGTTTCATGCCGCCCGAGTACCCTGCTACATGCTTCTTTCGAACATCAAAAAGATTGGTAATAGTCAGCGTTTCATCTACTAGCTTTTTGCGTTCGGCTTTTT
>CAYGTD010000480.1:0-2176 GCA_964352725.1 uncultured Roseivirgaceae bacterium | reverse complement strand
AGCTTGGACTTTGTAAAATATAATTTTGATGCTCCAAAATATGATGTTGAAGAATGTTTGCAAAGAGGGCTTAGTTTTGTTGCTCCTCTTAAGGTCACACTTCGTCTGACAGTTTGGGAAGTAGATGAGGTAACAGAAGCCAGAGAGATTAAAGGTATCAAAGAACAAGAAGTTTACATGGGAGATATTCCTTTGATGACTCATAATGGAACTTTTGTTATTAATGGTACCGAGAGAGTGGTGGTTTCTCAGATGCATAGATCACCAGGTGTCTTTTTCTATCATGATGATGGAAAAACTCATTCTTCTGGCAAGTTTTTATATTCTGGTCGTATAATTCCTTATAGAGGATCATGGTTGGATTTTGAGTTTGATGCAAAAGATACGGTGTTTTTTAGAATTGACCGAAAGAGAAAGTTGCCTATTACTACTTTGCTTATGGCTCTTGGTATGTCTTCTAGTGAAATCTTGAGCACTTATTATGAAACCATAAATTACGAATTAAAAAAGAAAAATTGGGTAACGGGTTTTCAGGCAGAAGATGTGACTCTTGAAAGATTAAATTATGATCTTGTGAATGCGGAAAATAATGAAGTAGTGTTAGAAGCTGGTCAAAAAATCACCCCAAGACTTGCTAGAAAGTTTGCAGAAGCTGGGCTAAAAAAAGTTGTAGTTCCGCATAGTGATATGCTTGGTTGTTATTTAGGTAATGATTTGCTTGATAAATCAAGCGGTGAAGTATTAGCAAAAATTGGAGTGCAAATAACTGAAGATATTTTAGCTGCGATTGATAGTGCTGGTATAAAAAATCTTTCTGTTCTAAAAGTTTCTAATCAAAGTGATGCTTATATAAGAAATACTTTGTTCGCTGATAAGAATCAGGATCAAGATGCTGCTTTAATGGATATATTTAGAGTTTTAAGACCAGGTGAACCTTCTACTGTTGAAGCTGGTGCTATTTTATTTAATAATTTATTCTTTGATAGTGATAGATATGATCTTTCAGAGGTAGGCAGAATTAAGATGAATGCTAGGCTCAATCTTGATATAGATGAAGAAAATACTTGTCTAGTTAAGGATGATATCAAAACTATTGTACAGTTGTTGGTTGATCTTAAGGATGGTAAAGGTTCTATAGATGATATAGATCACTTAGGTAATAGAAGGGTAAGGTCTGTTGGTGAACTGATAGAGAATCAATTTAGAATTGGTTTGGTCAGGATGGAAAAAGCTATATTAGAGAGAATGTCGGTAGTTGATATTGATGCGGTGATGCCTCATGATTTAGTAAATTCTAAAGTTTTGGTCTCGGTTGTTAAAGAATTTTATACTTCTTCACAACTTTCTCAGTTTATGGATCAGACTAATCCATTGTCAGAGATAACTCATAAAAGAAGATTATCTGCTCTTGGACCTGGTGGTGTAAGTCGTGACCGCGTTGGTTTTGAAGTTCGTGATGTTCATCCAACTCACTATGGGCGGATTTGCCCAATTGAAACTCCTGAAGGTCAGAATATTGGTTTGATTAATTCTATGGCTACTTATGCTAGAATTAATAAACATGGTTTTATAGAAAGTCCATATAGAATAGTTAAAGAGGGTTTTGTAACCGACAAGGTTGTATATCTTTCTGCTATTGAAGAGGGGAGATATAAAATTGCTCAAGCTGATATGGAAATTCAACCAGATGGTAGGATAAAATCAGAATTAGTTAATTGTCGAGTTGAGTCGGGTAACTTTGTAACTGTACCACTTTCTCAGGTTGATTTTATAGATGTAACGCCTATGCAGGTGGTTTCAGTTGCTGCCTCTTTAATTCCATTTTTAGAAAATGATGATGCGAACCGAGCACTTATGGGTTCGAATATGCAACGCCAAGCAGTCCCACTAGTAAAAACTGATGCTCCTCTTGTTGGTACAGGTATTGAAGGTGTTGTAGCTGAAGATTCTGGTGCGGCAGTAGTGGCATTAAATGATGGTATTGTTGAACAAGTAGATGCTACACGTATAGTTATTAGGACTTTAGAACGTAAGAAAAATGGTGCTCCAGAAGTGGATATATATTCATTGCTTAAGTTCCGGAAATCAAACCATAATACTTGTATTAATCAGAAGCCTCTTGTGAATGTTGGTGATCAAGTGAGGTGTGGAGAAGTCATTGCTGATGGTCCTGCGA
>CAYGTD010000479.1:0-2190 GCA_964352725.1 uncultured Roseivirgaceae bacterium | reverse complement strand
ACTCTAGTGTATATGTTCCTGCATCCAATGAATCCAGATAGAAAGTACTACCAATTTGATTGTTTAAATCATCATACCATGCAATGTTTACTGTAGAAAGATCAGGGACACTTACAGAAGCATATCCATCTTTGACATCAAAGCACACGGTCACATCACTAGTTGTTAGTGTATAAGCTGGATCCTTAGTTCTGTTTTCTACTGTGACTTCAGTCGCCACAGATCTACAGAACGAATCAGTTTGATCAACCACCAACACCACGTAAATGCCGCCATCGAGGTTCTCATAGAGTGAACCTACAAAATCTGCATCGGCTGGATCAGGATTCGAACCTACAGTTGCTAAATCTCCATCAAACCAATAGTAAACGTAAGTATGTCCATCTACCGCATTAATCACATTCGCACTTGCTTTACCATTCGGGTTGACACAATTCGTATTTAAAGAAGAAGAAGGAGATAACACTAATGGATTTGGTATATCATCAGTCATTGGCCGACTATCAGTTACACTACATCCAGTATTATTGTTTGTTACAGTATAGGTATAATCACCTGCTGGTAACCCAGAGATCGTAGCTGTTCCTAACCCAGCTAGTGTTCCAAAACCACCGATATCACCATCGTCCAACGTGTTAGTCGTTCCCTTTCCGAAATACCATTGAATGGTATAATCAGGTGCGGCTGGCGTTACACCATCTACTTCAATGGATATGGAACCATTTGGATTAGATGGATCGCAATTCGATTGTGCTGTCTCAATATTATTGGTGATAGTAGGGTAGGTTGCATCATCCTCAACTAGTATTTCAAATACAGGAGTAGCGCAACCTAGAAGATTATTGGTACCAATAATGTAATACGTTGTACCACCGTTGGCAGCATTGAAAGTGCCACTACCAGTAACTGTAAATACAGGTGCCGGTGAACCCACAGTTGGGTCCTGATCATAAAAATCAAATGTGTAATCACTAACGTTGTTTCTGCTTACAGCTGTCACGTCTAAAATTCCGTTACCCAAACAATTTGTTGCGCTGGTCATATCTACACTCACGATGGAAACATTGACCGGAACATTCGGAAGATCAAATTCCTCCAGAGTTACGCAACCAGTGGAGATACGCTCTACCTGAACTGTATAAGTACCCGCATCCAAGCCTGTAATTGTAGAAGTTGTCACTCCCAGAGGAGTTCCAGTGCCTGAGCCTTGATACCAGCTAAAGTTATAATCAGCATTGGTATCATCAATTCCACTAGTACCACCAACAGAGGCCGTAGCTCGCAATCTACCGTTACCAGTACCAGCGGCTGAACATGTTGAGTCTGCCTCTAACAATCTTATGGTAACTGTAGGTCTACTGACCAAATCTTCTATCGTAAATTCTAAACCACCAGAAGAACAATCAGAATCTATTTTAGTAATTACAGCTCGGTAATCACCACTCGCCAGCTCTTCAAATAAGTATGGAGAAGAGCCATCATTATCGGCAACCGCCGTTAAGCCAGGGAGAGTGAATATTTCTAACTGATAATTAGCACCCATTGCTGTTTGATCCAACAAAGTGCCATCAAATGCAACTTCAGTTACTTCAAAAGATCCTGAATTGACTGGAGTTCCATCATTATCATCGTCACAATTGCTATTGTCAACCACATCATATATGGATATACTTGGGTTAATTGGCGTATTGTTTATCGTATAAGTTCTGTTGGTTGAACAGCCAGTATTAGTGTTAGTCACAGTCACGGTGTAGCTCCCCGATGGAACACCTACTACGGATGCTTCATTTTGAGCAACACCAAATTCTGTATTTACATCATTTCCTGATGCATTGTCAACCCATAGGAATGTTAAGAATGCATCAGTGTGATCATAAAGTCCATTCACAAGCACTTCAAGACCTCCAGCATTCACGCCACCACCACAGTCTTCATCTGGAGTCATACTAACAAGTGCCACTTGCGGGTTTCTAACCGAGTCCTTCACATTGATAACACCCGTGGCAGCTGAACAACCAGTTGCATCGTTAGTCGCTAGAATGTAGTAATCACCGGATGCAAGCGAATTGATCGTTATAGTTGGCGATCCAGTAGCTACAGCAAATGGGGAACCGGTTACATGAGTTCCCGTTGCAGAACCTTGGCGTACTTCAACAACGTAATCATCAAGTAATCCATCAATATCTGAAT
>CAYGTD010000478.1:0-2191 GCA_964352725.1 uncultured Roseivirgaceae bacterium | reverse complement strand
GGAAATACGAATAGCGGTATTGTATCCTTGGCAGACGCCACTGGAAATGGAAACGATGGAACGCTTCAAACATTTACTCTTACAGGAGGGTCGTCCAACTGGGTGGCTTCTGATGCCTACGATGAAGTCATCAATCAAGAAACCATGTCTACGGCCTTTGCTTCTGTTTCCAATAATGGAATGATAGTTACAGATGTAGACTTCATTCGAGATGGTGGAGATCGAGTGAGTTTCTCTTATGACAATGCCTCAACGGATGGAGCTTTTGTAGCTGATATTAATGCTAATGTCATTGACAGCAGATGGGAGCGTGAGTGGTATGTTTCTACCAATGACACAAACGATGATGGAGGTCAATTAAAGGTTACCTTCGACTTTAGTGACATGGGTGTTGGAGGGACTCCAACAGGGAAATATGCACTACTACATAGACCAGATAGGGTTTCACAATATCAGGCAGTTGTATTTACCTATGAAGTGGAGAATACAGATCAAGTCACATTCTCAGGAGATGCTTTAGCGCTACCTAAAGGATATTACACTCTCGGCCAGGTTACAACGGTATCAAGTGCGACACTTTATGTAAATAAAAATGCATTTGGTGCTTATGACGGTACCTCATGGACCAACGCTTTTGATGACTTACAAGGAGCTTTGGCTGTTGCTGGCACGGATGTAGAAATCTGGGTAGCAAAAGGAACCTATACACCACACCCTTCAGATAGGACAGTATCTTTTGAAATAAGTGCTGGAATGAATAACCTACAGCTTTTTGGAGGATTTGCTGGAAATGAGACAATAATTAGCGAACGTGATATAGATCTTAACATCACACGATTGAGTGGCGATTTATTTGAGAATGACAATGCCAACATTGTTCCTTCAGAAAGTTTAAGAAGTGAAAACTCACTTCATGTGGTTCGTGTATCTGGTGTGACCGGAGTAGTAATAGATGGAGTTACTATTTCTGACGGAAATGCAAATGATAGCGGTGAAGCATTTGGTGAAAACGGAGGTGGATTAATCAATTTTAATACCATTAATCTATATAGGGCAACCTTAGAGAACAACACATCTACGCTCGATGGTGCAGGTGCTTGGTACAGTGGAGGAAATAGTGAATTCGTGAATGTCTATTTCCAAAATAATATGACGGATGCTGATGGAGGTGGATTAGCGGCACAAGGCGCCCCTCAAATTTTCAATTGTATCTTCCAGAATAACACAGCTACAAATGGAGGAGGTCTTCTAATGGCTTCCGGTGGTGGTGGAGGTGTAGTTACTAACGCTATCTTTGATGGTAACAACGCAAGCAATAATGGAGGTGCAATAGCACTGACAGCATCCAGTTCCACATCGTTAATCAATAATACCATCTATAACAATGCAGCATATGATGGTGGTGGCATTTACCTATCAAACGGATATTCTGGAGATATTAAAAATAACATCATTGCTGGAAACACGGGCGACATTGGACCTGCTATCCTCGATGAAAGCTTTGGCACATCAAACATAGATTACAACCTGATCGATGGACAGGACTTTGGGTTAAATAACCTCATTGGGATTCCTGAATTTACGGATGAGACCAATGCAGATTTTAGTTTACTACCAGCTTCAATAGCTATCAACAATGGAAGTAACGATGCTCTACCTGCTGATGCAGTGGATCTGGATCAAGATGCAGATTTGGCTGAAGGCTTGCCATTAGATATTGATGGTAATCCACGTATTGTGAATGGTGGAGTAGACATGGGAGCTTTCGAATTCAATGCAGTGGTGGGAGATGTTCCACTAGCCCCTACGGAGCTATTTGCGAAGGAATTAGCTGATACGCAAATCGACCTTGATTGGTTAGACAATTCTTTTGATGAGACCACTTTTAAAGTCGAGCGCTCTGATGATGAGGGTGCAACCTTCACAGAGATAGCATCTGTTCCCGCTGATCAAAATACATACACAGACAATTCCGCAACGCCAGGTACAGGTTACCTATACCGTGTAAGAGCAGTAAATGCTTCTGGCTTTTCTGGCTATACGAATGAAAAAGTTGCGTCCACTTATCCAGCTCCACATCATGCGCTAGATTTTGATGGAACAGATTATGTCTCCATAGCTGATGATGATGCATTCAGCTTTGGAGATGGCTCTACGGATTCTCCAATGAGCGTGGAAGCTTGGATATTTA
>CAYGTD010000477.1:0-2192 GCA_964352725.1 uncultured Roseivirgaceae bacterium | reverse complement strand
GACAGCAATAATACTTCGCCTAGTAACGGTCAGTGGCATGGAATTTGGTTCGCGGAAGAATCAGATGATGCCTCTTCTATTTCTGGAGCAACTCTGAAGTGGGTAAGATCATACGGGGCAATCAGGACAACTGATGCCTCTCCAACGATTGATAATAATTTTATCATGAATAGTTATTACGGTGGTGAGTTTCTAGGATCATCCTCTCCTACTTTTACCAACAATGAAATAGCCGCATCGGATAGAACGCCTATTGCCATGACTTTGGATGCCAATCCTATTTTCTCAAATAACTCATTCTCAAGTTCAGATAATGAATATGATGCGATTGGATTAATTGGAAGTGTATTGACACGTGATAATGTACTTCCACAAAGAAATTTTACCGATATTGACAATGTGACGTATGTATTACTTGGATCAGTGGACATTCCTGTAGGTACTTCACTCACCATCAATGCAGGGGTGGTAATCAAATCTGAAAGTGCCCATAACATTGAAGTACAAGGGGAACTAATAGCCGACGGTAACATAGCCGATGGTCCTATCGTCTTCACCTCTATCAATGATGACAACTACGGTAACCCACTGGATACACGAAACGACGGAACAGACGCAATACCTGCAATTGGGAACTTTGGAGGGATCTATTTCGGGGAAAATGCTGAAAGCACATCATTAATAGATAGCGTGCTCATCAAGTTTGCTAATTATACTGCTAATTATCAATCTCAAGCTCCTCCAGAAGGAAATACTCGTAGTTTTAGTTATCAATCAGCCATTGCCATCAATCAATCAGCACCAACCATCTCTAATACGGAGATCTCTGATGCGAATTACGGGATAGATATGAGAGGCTTATCTTCTCCCATATTGACCTCCAACGAAATAAAAAACACGCAGTTTGCACCCTTTAGACAGGCTATACAAACCACTCCTGTTTATTCTGGAAACACCTTCTCTAGTGTGGGTTGGAAAGGTGTTGCCATACTACCTGAGTTAATTAATTATACTGCAACACTCAGCAAGCAGAATGTTGCCGGATTTGATAATATCCTTTACATCATTACCGATTTAGACATCAATGAAACGGCCGAAATTACGATAGAGGATGGTATTTTCATTAAAATGGACAGAAGCGATTACATTGAAGTGTTTGGTGGTTTGAATATTGCTGGAACGGCTGAGAATCCTGTTACCATCACTACCATAGCAGATGATAATACAGGACCATTTAACAATCCCTTGGATAATGATACTCAGGGCAATGGAAATGCGACAGATCCAACAAGTGAAGAATGGGCCAGTATCATTTTTTATGAAATGAGTGATGACGCTTTTTCAAACATCTCCCATACGAATCTTTTGTACGGAGGACAGGACCGAGCACCAATCATATGGAGAAATGCAGCAGCATCAGTTGACAATGTGGAGATCTCTTTCTCTCAAAATTATGGATTGTATTTCGAAGGAGCATCTACTCCTACCGTAGATGGTGTATCCATCAGTACCTCAAGAGCTGATCCTTTGGCTATGAGCTACTTCGCTAATCCTACCTTTAGTAACATTACCTTTAATGCGAATGGTAGTAATGGAATTTATCTATTTGATACACAATTGAATGCTGATGCGACCGTAGCTAAAAGAGACATAGCAGGCATCAATAACATTGGGTATATCATGAATAATCTATCCATTAATAATGGTGCTACCCTAACAATCAACCCTGGTGTAGTGATGAAATTTGCTGGTAATGGAATAAATGTATTTGAAGGCGCCATCAACGCTATAGGAACACCTACCGAGAAAATTATTTTCACTTCCATTAGCGATGATAGTAGAGGAGGTGATACCAATATTAATGGAAATGGAACGGCACCAGCTCCGGGCAACTGGTATGGATTAGCATTCAGAGAATCTACGTTACAGTCTCAATTGCAATACGCCGAAATACGATATGGTGGAGATGCACTTCCTCAAACTTCGTCAACAACTGAGGGGATTTATCAAAGGTTTAGAGAAGGGACTATCATTACAGATAATAACAATTTGTCAGTTGACAATTGTTTAATCCAATTAACTACTAGTAGCGCATTTGGTGTATATGGAACCTCCACCGCTTCGTTCACCAATAATCAACTGGAGAATGTAGCTCGTTTCCCTGTTCACTTGGCCATGTTTTCCAATCCTAC
>CAYGTD010000476.1:0-2202 GCA_964352725.1 uncultured Roseivirgaceae bacterium | reverse complement strand
GTCAGTGGAATGGGATCATTTTTCTTGAATCAAGTGTGAATAATAAAGTTTCCTTCGCTGATATAGAAAACGGTCAGATAGGTATTGGAGTAGGATATTCGTTTTTTACAGATGGATCAAGTTCTTTTCTCCTACCAGAAAAATCAGAACGCCAAGTAGATCTAGTTATTGACCACACAAGCATCCGCCACATGGCTACTGCAGGTATTTTATCCTTCTCCTCCAAAGTGAGCGCAAGCAACACAGAGATTTACAATGCTGGCGGATATCTCATTGGTGGTTTTGCGGGCGGAGAGTATCAATTCGAACATTGCACCTTTACTAATTCTGGCAGTTTCTTTATCAATGATGATCCAATGGTTCAGTTTTCCAATAATTTGGAACATCCTGACGGTACTAATTTGCTGGAAGCACTGAGTCTTAGTATCAACAACAGTATCATCTGGGGAGATGGCGATGAGCAACTTTTCATAAGCGAGGCGGATGGCGCCTTAATTACAAAAAGCATTACCTCAAACATTATAAAAGGGAAAGATTCGATTGCGACGAACTATGTTTCTCGAGTCAGAAATTATCCTGGATTCCGCTCCCTTATTAATTTCGATTATCAGCTGGACTCCTTGGCTTTTGCAAGAGACAAAGCAAGTCCTAGTTTCATTCTTGATGACCTTTTAGGAATCCCAAGAGATCAAAAACCAGACATTGGCGCATTTGAGCGCGTAGATCAGCAATGAAGTTTTTTCAAGAATTAATACAGTTGACTGCCCGAAAAAGGGGTTTTCATTTGATCACAGAAGAGGTTTTAGATGCCATTCCTGAAATCAGAGATATTGAAATAGGTATGTTGCAAGTGTTTATCAAGCACACATCAGCCTCATTAACAATCAACGAAAACGCTGACCCCACGGTGAGACATGACTTTGAAAAGCATTTCAATGTAATGGTCCCAGAGAATGCCCCTTATTACAGACATACCTATGAGGGTAGTGATGATATGCCTGCTCACATCAAAGCATCTTTACTTGGGCCCTCCGTGCAAATCCCAATAACCAAGGGAAGATTAAATCTTGGGACTTGGCAAGGCATTTACTTGTGTGAACACCGAGACTTTGGAGGAGTAAGAAAACTTGTGATTACTGCTTGGGGGAGTTAGCTGGATTTTTGTCCGATTAACCTTTTAGTTTTTTGAGTGGAAGTTTCTTAATACGACCTCCCCTTATATCTTTCACCTTAGACATTACCAGGAAAGCACTTTTATCAATCAGGTCCACTTCATTTTCAAGGCGAGTTACTTCTAGGCGCGTGATTACCGTATATAGGATGTTTGTTTCGGCTGCCTCTTTTTGATTGAGTTGAAATCCCTTACTACCGTGATATATGGTAGCACCGCGACCCATTTTATTCAGTATCATCTCTCTTATCTCTGCGTGCCTATCAGAAATTATGGTCACACCTATGTATTCGTCAAATCCCTCTAGGACGAAATCTACTGTTCGAGAGGCTGCTATATAAGTGATGATAGAATAGAGTGCGGTTTCTACGGAAAGCAAATAAGCCGCTCCACAAAAGATGATCACATTGAAAATAAGGATCAGCTCGCCCACCGAAAAGCCAATCTTTTTACCAAGATAAATCGCCAGAATTTCTGTCCCATCTATAATGGCTCCTCCACGAATCGAAAAGCCAATTCCCAGACCGAGAAAGAAGCCACCGAATACAGCTACAAGAAGAGGCTCATCAGTCACTACAGGAAAGGAGAAAAAGAACATTACAAGAGCTAAAAGCGTGATGCTAAGGAAGCTTTTGATAGCAAAGGATCTGTTGATATGTAGCCAGCCAAGTATAAGAAATGGGATATTTAAAAGAAAGATATAGACAGACGGGCGTCCCTCAGTCACTACCGCAATGAGGAGAGAAATACCTGTGACGCCCCCATCCAATACGTCATTTGGCAACAAGAAACTCTCTAGTCCGAATACAGCACATAGTACCCCGATGATAATAAGTGAAGCCTCTCGCAGATATTGTCTTAGTTTCACTCGGATGGTTTTAATTTGCTTTTCTGTAGGCATACATCAAATCTAGAGAATTGGCATCTTAAGTAGCTGTTTTTCTAAGTCAGAAACCATTGAGAAATATTTCAAGTCACTGTACCATATGGCGAAAAACACAAACCTCACGGAAAAATTCAAGGAGCTAGGT
>CAYGTD010000475.1:0-2203 GCA_964352725.1 uncultured Roseivirgaceae bacterium | reverse complement strand
CTACATACACCAATCAAGTCACGGACAAAATAAATATTTTAGCAGGTCTTGACTTGAGAAATTATACAGGTTCTCATTTCTATGAAATCGCTGACCTCTTGGGTGCTGAGTATTACCTAGATAATTCAGATATCAACAATCCAAACAGGATTTTAAAAAAAGGTGACAAGTTCAACTACAACAATGATGGTGTTGTGAATTGGACGGGTGGTTTCTTACAGGGAGAATATTCTACAGGAGCCCTTAGTGCTTTCTTGACTTTGTCTGCTTCAAATACTGGTTACACTAGAATAGATTACTACGAATACTTGGATTCTGATCCAATGCAAACTTCGGATGTTTCAAATCATTTCGGTTACCAAATCAAAGGTGGTGCTAATTACAACTTGACTAGAAATCACAACATTTTCGCCAATGTTGGTTATTTCGAAAAAGCGCCTGATTTTGATGCAGTTTTCTTGAACAATGATCAATTCATCAATGATGCTGCAGTGAATCAAAAAATCCTTTCTTACGAGTTGGGTTATGGATATAGAAGCGCGGAATTCGTCGCAAATGCTAATGTTTACAGAACATCATGGTTGGATAGAACCTTGACAGAGTCATTCTCACCAAGAGAAGATGATCCTACCACTACTGATATAGATGAGAGAGATTTGATCTATAATGCTAGTTTGTTGGGTGTAAACGCTCTTCACCAAGGTTTTGAATTGGATTTCACTTGGAGTCCAACAAGAGCTTTTTCTGTGAACGGTATGATGTCACTGGGAGATTGGGAATGGCTAGATGATGTCAATGGCCAGGTAATTCTTGATCAAAATCAAGACACTGTTGGATCTTTTGATAAACTCTACATAGGAGGATTGAAAGTAGGTGATGTGGCTCAACACACATTTGCCTTGGGTGCTAGTTATGAATTGTTCAATGGTATGAAGCTTTCTGCAAATGCAAATTACTTTGACAAGTTGTATACCGAATATGATCCTAATAGCAGAACAGATGCTCCAGAAGGCGGCTCAGTAGTTCAGCCATTGGAATTGCCTAGTTACTTGACTATTGACGCAATGGCTAGATACAATTTTCAACTCGGAAATCTAGATGCTATGGTGATAGGTAATGTCAACAACATCCTTGATACTGAGTATATCGCTGAAGGTAGTGATAGACCGAATATCGCAGATTCCAATGTCTACTATGGCTTTGGTAGAACCTATACCATCACTATGAAAGTGAAGTTTTAATCACATCAACGACTAAAGAAAATTAAAATGAAAAATTTATTTAACATAACATTTATTGCATCTCTATTGATGATGGTGGCCTGTGAGCCACTGGGAGATGTCTATGATGACATGGATTCACAAGATGCGGGTTTGGTAAAGGACTTTGATTATACCTTGACTAGCTCAGACTACAATAGTTTTGCAAAAGCAAAAAATGCAGATAGTCTAGTTGCTGAAAATGACATGTTTGCTGATTTTGATCAAGCAAAACGTTTAGTTCCGGAAATTCTAGCTAATAAATTTCCTCAGTTTGGTTCCGGGTCTACAGCAAAGGTAACCTTTGAAGTAAATGAAGGACTGGAAGAGTTAAGCTCACTAATAAATGCTAATACATTATCAGTTGGCGGAGAAGAGTTAGCGACAGTCAGTGCAAACGCAGGGGCTGCAGGTTTCCTTTCACCAGCGTATGATGTTGATGATGCTTTATTGGCAATTTTAGCTGCCGAGGTACAAGACCCTGCAGAAGGAGATGTCTATGCTGTGAATTATGGATATGCATCTAAGGACCCTATTGTTGATTTCGATGCGGCAGGCTTAAAGACAGTACATAGTGAAGGATTTGCCACTGATATCGATGGCTATACAGCCTTCTCATTAGCTGGTGGTGAGGTTTTTGAATACAATCGGTTTTTTAATGGTAATGCAGCAATGGCGGGCTTTGATGGTACTGCAGAAGAACCAAATGATGATTGGATTGTCTCACCATCTATTGACTTGGCTGATTTGACTGGAGCAGAGTTGAGATTTTACCAAGTAATAAATTATTTAGATGTTGCTCCTGAAGATATACTTAAAGTTAAAGTTTCAACTGATTTTTCAGGGGACGTAACTACTGCGACATGGACAGAACTCACTGTTGATGTATGACCAGCAGGTAATAGCTGGAGTGAAGAAGTATGGTCAACAATGGATATCAGTGA
>CAYGTD010000474.1:0-2236 GCA_964352725.1 uncultured Roseivirgaceae bacterium | reverse complement strand
GTACCATTCTTCCCGAATCTCTTTATTGGATAAATCTTTCATGGTGCGATCCAAAAATCCCTCAAAGTCCTTATTGCCGCAAAGCTTATCCATCATGATCCAGTCCACCTCTGTGCGCTCCCTAGCTTCCAGGAGGACTCTTGTAAATTCGGGGACTTCAGTATTTAATTCAATCACACCAATACCAAATGAGTGAGATAAGCGAGTAATTTCCTTTCCAAACTCCACATCTTCTGAAATCTTAGCCGCTACCAAATAACCTCTATTTGCCCAAGATGAATTGGACACTGCCTGAAAGAAGGACTCCCGTAGGTTGGCAAAAGACAGGCTCTTTTTGATCTCAAATGAAAAATATTCCATCTGGTGCTTTCCCATCTTAGACGCCACTTCATAGGCTTTGGATTGCCAGAGTCCATCTGGAAACATACATGCAACCATGTCAGGATGCTCCCATTGTCTATATTTTACTCTTTTTGATTTTTGATGTCGAATGGTTTTAGGATAGGCGAACATCTCACTGCGGATGAACCATGCGAGCAATGGATGAAGATCGGCCTCCTTATAGGTAGTCCCCTCATCAAGATTAGCTTCTGGAGCCGATAGAGAGTAGCCGGTTATGTCTACCTGATACTCTTTTGCCTTCAGGAAAAATCGGACAGGGCTTTTACCAGAGTGGCCAAGGGTATCATGCACTTGATTCTTCACTCTTGTGTATAGCTGAGAAGCCAAAGTAGCAGCAGGTGTTTTCCCTTCACTTTCCAGATCACTTACATATCCCTTTTCTTCTGCTTGCTTCCATATCTCTGTACTGGATAGTGGTACATTCGATTCGTCAAGTACTTTTTCTGCTAGTTCTAGGAAGGTCATTTCAGTCGTACTTTATTGGGTTCTATGTAGTCAAAAAGATGAGCATATTGTTTGCCGGCATGTGTATTGGGATGGGTTCTCAGTCGTATCTGAGCTGGAGGAGCCATATCTCCTCTCTTTTGAAAATACAATCTACGCTCTGCTATTTCCTCACTTATCGCGTCTATTGTGGCTGTCCTATTTTCTTTTGAAAGGAGAATGACGGCTATTGCTTCATGCAGTGTGAGTAAGTTTTTCATCAGGTTACTGTCTTAATCTAGCCCTGGTAGCTAGAACAAAAAAAGTGATAAGTATAACGGAGAGAATTCGCTCTATGACCAAGACAAAATATACCCAATTAGAATACACTTTTGTTTCCGCAATCTTGCCAACTAGGGGTAATGCAGCATCGATGCTTGTTTGAAATGCTCTGAATACTTCGGCTGGATGATCCAATATCAAAAGACCTGAGGTAAGACCGATGATACATATAAGAAACACCAACGGCCGAACCATATTTTGATGATAACTTGAAGAGAACTCGTAGAAGAGTCGTATAAGGACATTGACTAATAATGAAAGCTTAATCGGTCTTGATGCAAACTCACTCCAAAGGCGTCTTCTAGTCATAACCATCTCGGATCGATAGAAGTCTCCCGAAAGCCTCCAATCTTTGGCATTGCCAAAGTTGTTTTTTAGTTGGCGATATGCGTCTTCAAACTCGATTTTTTCAAGGGGAAAATTATCACCATCTATTTTGGTATTTTCTTCTTCTAGAAAGAGTATTCTCCCATTTTTTCTGGCAAATTCACATCGTACAAATCTAGTTTTAGTAATATCGCAATTAAGAAAAGCAGAAGAACTAAAGTCACAATTGAGAAAACGGACATTTTCAGGAATTGCACTATCGTAAAATAAAAGAATGAAACTCTTTTTGATAATATTAAAGAAAATGGGTTGTTTCTCGAGGAAGCTCACAGACTTAAACAAAATCCATGATTTATCAGAAGGATTGATTTTTTTAAGGTCTTCAAAATAAGTTTTAGAATTGAACTTGCTAAAAGAGAAATCACAGAATGTTCCAAACGAAGAATAATGGAAGGAAACTTCTGAATCGAATACGGTACCGTTGAAAATAACATCTCTACAAAACCGTGTACTGATAAAATAGGTGAATTCTTTGAAAATTGATTCCTTAAAGATCACTGTTTGACTAAAAGTGGCTGTTTGAAAAAATGCTGGCTTTTCAAAAATTACATCAGAGAAGTCACACTCACCCTCAAACTGAGCTCTAGAAAATACCACAATTTCAGGAAATATTTTAGCAGAATCTGTATTCCAAAAGCTATTCCATCCAATTGGAGGAAAGATGAACTCCTCAAAATTATAA
>CAYGTD010000473.1:0-2247 GCA_964352725.1 uncultured Roseivirgaceae bacterium | reverse complement strand
ATGGGTACTACCCAAATATCATTTTTTTTCATTTTGAATGATTTATCATGTAAGTAATAAGTTACTTATTCTTGATTGAATTCTGAAGATATGATCCGTTTTCTTTCAGCGTACTCAATTGAATTTAGTCGAAAGCCAAAATAGTAAAGCGTTTATGCGACTAACATACTGCCATTTATAAGACTTCTTCAGTAAAGGTTTTAGTTCAAGGATGCACCTGTATAGTAAGGGTCTCTGTGATGGTAAACTCTGCTAAGTTTTGATAGATAGGGATGACATTACTTGTAAAAAATAAGAGAAGAGTCTGGTATCTAAAGTACCTCGCTCTTCTCCTTATTAAACTGACTTATGTTATTTATTAGGCCGTCAAATCACCTCCCACTCAAGGTTGCCGACGTACTTATATGTCACTTTACCTTCTTCATTGATAGCGAATAGATAAATCCAATTGTTGTCACACAGTTCACGGATAGAATCGTGTTTTTTGAGAATTTTGCTCATCTCATCTACGGGTGCCTCAATGATCACATTCAATCTTTGAGGCTCGTGCTGAAACTTAGTGCCATCATGTACTGACTGCCAAGGAAGCCCTACTCGTAGATCGCCCGCAAATCCTTCTAACACTCCTACTCCTCCCACTACATTGTGAAGGGTTTTATTTCCAGAACCAAACGTTTTATTATCCACTGTAGACGCATAGTATTGTAGGTTGATCCAACTTGTAACGACCATTGGGGCAGTCATTATCAGCTCTAATACTCCAAATTTTTCATCATTTTTCCAAGAGTAGTTATGCATGAAAGATTTTCCTCCAAGGTTTAGTTGAGATGTACGCTCTCTTGGTGCAACGATGAATGAAGAACAACCAGCAAGACCCCACTCAGGACGCACCTGAGACCAATCATTGCTACGTTTCATAATACTCTTTTGGGAGTTTCCTTCCTGAATATCCATACGCTTAGCTCTTTCTCCACGTGATTTCTCACCTGCTAATGCTAATGCATATTTTAGTTCCTTTATATTTTCCTGTTGCCAGAAAGTTTGTCCTTGTTTAGATCCATCAAACATGGTAACCTCGTCTGTAGTCGTATTGTGCAATGCGGCCATAAACCTCGTGGAATTTGGAATATCAATTCCCTCTTCTCTCAGGCTTTCTCTCACCTGCAGATCGTTGAGCACTGATGCTGCTACTTTCGCATTTGCTTCTCCAGAATTACCTCCACATGCTCCACAATCTAATCCAGAAGCGTGAGGGTTATTGGTTGTGGAAGATCCATGACCAACGATAAGCACAAGTGGTGCAAACTTATCGGTCAATGACATTGCTTTCAAGGCAGAAAGTGCCATCCTTTTTCTATCCTCTAAAGGTATTCCAGATGTATTTGCCAGATTATAATAGGCTACTGAGACTCCTTTATTTTCAAGCTCTTTTTTATTCAATCCCATTTTATCAGGTGATGAGATTGGTCGTGTCTTTCCAAAAGAGTCAGAAATCAACTTTGGTAAGTAAAATATCCCAAGTGGACTTACGAAACCAAAACAGCTTATTGCGCCTTGCTTGAACGACTTTATTGCTTTCGAAATATGAGCCTTAAGCATACGCTTCTTGATGACATTCTCATCACCTGTTGGAAGCTGTATTTGCTCTTTGATTGTATGCGAAGTATTCAATAATACGGGACATTGATCAGTGCCTTCTTCATAACCCAAAGGTTTGTACTTGACAGGAAATGCAAAGAATCCTGCAAATCCCAGTGTCTCCACATCGTTATTGACTGCTTCAAGATTTCTGCGATATACCTCGGAGCGAACATCAATACAAAAAACTGCTTGAAATTTTGCTCTCTTTTTTTCTTTAGCTATTGGCTTTTGATCGTTAATTTTTTGAATGATGCTACGCTGATTAGCTAGATCAAATGCTTCCTGCAAAATCAATCGTTGAGCAAGATCTTCGTTCACATACCCTTTTGACAAAATGGCCATAGTTTCACTTTTCGAGTGGGTCCAGCTATACTCCAACTCAGTGTAATCAAGCAACTTCATCAATGATGAATCCCAAACAAGAAGAATAGTCAAAAATTCTTGCAATAATTGGCTTTCTTTACCTGCAAGACGTGCATCCCAATCCACCCTCGCGGCAAAACCAGCCCATCCATTCATTTTCATGAGTAGCGTATTGAGGTAATGCTCTTGCATTTCCTTTGGAATTTCTAGCGTATCAAAAGCCATTGCAGCTGCATCTAGATA
>CAYGTD010000472.1:0-2251 GCA_964352725.1 uncultured Roseivirgaceae bacterium | reverse complement strand
TAAGTATTGGTGATTTTGATAACGATGGGAAGCAAGATATTGTAGTTCCTAATTATTTGGACAATTCTATATCAGTCTTGAGAAACTCAAGCTCATCAATAGGAGTTATCAGTTTTGATTCAAAAGTGGACTTTGATGCTGGTGCATTACCACGCTCTGCAGCAGTAGGTGATATTGATGGCGATGGAAAATTAGATATAGCAGTTGCGAATGAAGACAGTGGAACTATCTCGGTATTTCTGAATACGAGCTCTGGGACAGGAAATATTTCTTTTGCTACCAAATCTGATTTTACTACTGGAGGGACAGATCCTTATGCAGTTGGATTTGAAGACCTTAATGGGGATGGTAAATTAGATCTGATTACCACAAATAACTTGAGTCATGAATTATCAATATTCATGAATACAAGTACGGGGATAGGAATTGTTGCATTTGATGGAGTAGTGAATTTTACAACAAATTTCAACCCTATCAACTTATACTTCGGTGATTTAAACAATGATGGTAAGACTGATATCACTACAGCTAATAGTGGGAGCAACACTTTAGCCGTATTTAGAAATACATTTCAAGTCCCTTTCATCACCACTTGGGAAACCACCACAGCCAATGAGCAGATTACCATCCCTATCAATGAATCATATACCTATGATTACACGGTAGACTGGGGTGATGGGGAAGTTGTTTCTGGGTTTACTGGAAGCGTTTCACATATGTATGCAACAGCCGGCACATATACCGTTTCAATAACAGGAGAGTTTCCAGACATTAATTTTTCCAATCCAGCGGCCAATGGATCCCAGAATCAGATTCAATCGATTGAGCAATGGGGAGATATCACTTGGTTAGATTTTTCAGATGCTTTTAATGGGTGCACAAATCTCAGTCTTAATGCAACGGATGCTCCTAATCTGACAAACGTCACAAGTCTATTCGGTATGTTCTCAAACACTAATTTCTCTGCAGATCTAACAGCCTGGGATGTAAGCACTATCACCGATATGAGAGAGATGTTTAGTAACTCTACTTTTAATGGAGATATTTCAAATTGGAACGTCGGTAGCGTTACATTGATGAATAACATGTTTTCAAACTCTGTCTTTAATGGAGATTTATCGGGATGGAACGTAAGCAGTGTGACCCAAATGAATGCCATGTTTTCAAACTCTGTCTTCAATGGAGACATCTCCAATTGGAATGTAGGAAGTGTAACCAATATGTCTGACATGTTTGGGAATTCCATCTTCAATGGAGATATTTCAAATTGGAATGTTGAGAATGTTACCGGTATGGGGCGTATGTTCTTAGGGGCACAATTCAATCAAGATATTAGTAGTTGGAGTCACACCAACCTAGTTTTTTCCTTCAGTATGTTCCAAAACAATCCCAATTTCAACCAAGATATTTCTAGTTGGAATATGAGTAGTGTGATCAATATGAGAGATATGTTTTCTGGAGCTAGTTCTTTCAATCAAAATTTGGCTGGATGGGATATTAGTTCTGTTACAAGCATTGAGAGAATTTTTAATAATTCTGGGATGTCCGTTGGAAATTACGACAAAACTCTCCAGGGCTGGGCGTCTCTGGATGCTGGTGAAGTTCAGATACCAACAGGACTAATTTTAGGAGCAACTGGGCTTCAATATTGCAATGGAGAAGAAGCTCGAAATGTTCTTACCAGTACCTATTCTTGGACCATATCTGGTGATTCTCAAAACTGTCCAGATCTCTTAGCACAATTTCTATTGGATGGTAATGGAGATGATACCTCAGAATATGGAACTGATGCCACTGTAAATGGAGCGACTATAACTACTGATCGATTTGGTAATGAAAACGCTGCATACTTATTCGATGGGGATGATGGGATTTCAGTGCCTTCAACCGGAATACAATCAAGTACAATTACATTATCTGCATGGTTCTACTTTCCGGAAAGTGCAACTGGCACACATCAAATAGTAGAGATAAATGGAGCAGCTGCATTGGCGTATGCAGATGGTGTATTCAAAACTGTACTGAATGTAGGCGGAAATTTTCAAGTTCCAGAAACAGCTATTACTCACAGTGAGTGGCATTTAGGGACGGTAACCTATGATGGCTTATTTATGCGATCCTACTTAGATGGGGTGCTGTTCGAGGAGAGGGAGATTACAGGTCAAGTAGAATACTTAAATGCTTCAAGCCCCATCAATATTGGCTTTGCAAATACTGCAGAAAACTTCTTCCTTGGAGGAATTGATGATGT
>CAYGTD010000471.1:0-2254 GCA_964352725.1 uncultured Roseivirgaceae bacterium | reverse complement strand
AATTTTACATTACATCCTTACCAATACACCATGAAAAATATCATCGGTAAATCTTTTTATTTGAAAGTGGCATTATCATTATCAATGGTTGCTTTCTTTTTTAGTTCATCTGTAGCTCAAAACTATACCATAACGTTTACCGGGGGCACTGGTACCGGAAGTGGTATTGGTGATCCCTACATTGAATCTGACTACTCAACTTATATTCAATCTGGTACTGGAGGGCTTTTTATCGGCGGGTTCCGCCCAACTACGGGTAGTTTATCCAGACATACATACACCGGAGCAAGCGGTTTATTAGCACAGCTTGTGTCTATTGATCTAGAAGCTTGTGGGGGAACTGGAAGTGATTTTATAATAATCGGATATGATGAAGGGGGGGTTAGCGTAGGATCTTACACTCAAACGTTAGCTAATGCTACTCCAACAACAATTACTACCACTGAATTTGGAACCACATTTAATGGTGTTAAATACATAACTGTAACTGCTGTCAATAATTGGATTTGTATCGACAATGTAGATTTCGATGTAGCTACGGATGTAACTCCTCCAGTAGCAACTATTGCGGATGCGACTGTTGGTAATGCCAATACAACTCCAGCATTGTTTGATGTAGATTTTGATGAAGACCCAACTGGGGTTGATATAACTGATTTTAATATTTCTGGTGATGGCTCTTTGGTTTTAGGTACAGCCTCTATCGGAAATGACGGAGATGGTGACGCTAAGACATGGCAGATATCAGTTCCGATAACCAGTGGTGAAGGAACGATCACTGTTACGCTTCATACTGATGCGAACAATAATATAACAGATGCATCTGGAAATGGTAATGGCACAAATGGAAGAGCTACTTCTAACACGGAAACGAGAGACGCGGATCTTGTTGCACCAACTCCAATAGTAACTTTCAGTTTTGGAGGTACGGATGGATTAGGGGATAACATTATTGCTGAATCCAATAATACTGAATCGTTTAGTATCATTTTGACATTCAATGAAGAATTGTCTACCAGCACAGGGCCAACCATCACACTAAATGGCGGAGCTGAAACAACCTTGACAGGAACACCTGGAACGGGAGCATCAACTACAGTAACAAACACCAACGACACATATACATATACTTATACCATCGCTGATGGAGATGATGCGATCTCAAATGTTTCTATAACTATTTCAGGCGCAGGTACTGATGTAGCTGGAAATACTTATGCCGGAGCAACCGTCAATGCCGGATTTGGTATTGATAATGTTGCACCAGCAGCACCTTCTTCTCTAGACATCACAGACGGAACGAACTCTGGTTCTACCGCTGATCTGATCACAAATGATCAAACCCCAGATATCACAGGCTCGACAGAAGCAAATGCTGCTATTTCCATTTCATCTGATATTGCAGGAGGTGTAGTTGGAACAGGTTCGGCAAGTGGCGGTGGTGTATTCACTATCACGTTAGGTACTTTGCTTGATCAAAATGATCATGCCTTGACAGTAACTGCTACAGATGCAGCGGGTAATACTTCTAGTGGGCTACTTACTATCACCATTGACAATGCGGCTCCTGCCGTTCCTGTATTTACAGGAATTGCAACGGATACTGGCTCAAGTGCAGGTGATGAAATTACCAATGATCAAAGCATCACCATATCAGGAACAGCAGAAACTGATGCGGTTGTTGAAGTAACATTGGTAGGTACAGGAGTTCTTGCTCCTACAGTGACTGCCACAGGCGGAAATTGGACTTACGATTACACAGGCACTACACTTGCAGATGATACTTATAATTTTACTGCTACTGCTACGGATGCTGCTAACAATACAGGTTCTGCTACAGCTAATTTTCCAGTTATTATTGATATCACAGATCCTACCGGTACCATCGGCAATGTAACGGTTGGTGAAAATGCAGTCAATACAGTTATAGACTTGGCAGCAGCATTTGACGATAACCGAGGTGATGGCAATTTGACATACACGGAGGTAACTACTGGTCCTTATAGCAATTTTACGATTGCAATCAATAACACATCTGATGAGTTGACAATCGATTATGCTACGACAGGTCTGAACGTTGGAGAGACGGTGACTATTCGTGCGACTGATGAGGCTGGAAATACACACGATGCTTCGTTTACGGTTATAATTGAACAGGTTGATATTGATTTTGATGTAGTTCTCAATACAGTTGGAGATGCTTCGGGTTCAGCTACTTTGAGCACCAACGAAGAGGATGTTGATGTGATCACTT
>CAYGTD010000470.1:0-2262 GCA_964352725.1 uncultured Roseivirgaceae bacterium | reverse complement strand
CATCATGGAAGAGGTAAAAGTGGAAATGTCAGGATCATGGCCAGATTATGTTTTTGAATCAGATTACGATCTCAGAACACTCAAAGAAACGGAAGAATTTATCAAAGCAAATAACCATCTACCAGAAGTACCATCGGCACAAGAGGTAGAAGAAAATGGAATCGAATTAGGCGCAATGAATGCGTTATTGCTAAAGAAGATCGAGGAGTTGACGCTATATCAGATTGAGCTTTTGAAACGAATTGAAAAATTAGAAAAAGAGGAATAATGAAAAGGGTTTATTGTCTAGTACTTCTTGTAATTGTATCGTTTGTTGGATTTACGCAATCTGTAACATACGATCAAATAAATTTTGTAGATCCAAGCTTAGGATCTAATGGTGACAATGTGAGAATTTATAGAGATGACGATGCTTCAGATCATGCTAGGCTGTGGATTAAGCTAGGTGATGAATATAAAGCTGATTTTAATATTGGCTATCGAAGGTATCAAGACCAAAATTGGGTTCAGCTATTTTCTTTGAATGGTTATGGTGATGGTTTTTTTCCAGGGAAGTTAGGTATTGGGACTACCTCGTCACCTTTCCAGAAACTCTCAGTAATAGATGGGGCAATCTTTCTAGGTAATAAAACAGTAAATAAATTTGAAAGTGGTAGGATTAGATTTTCTGAGTATGAAAACTCATTTCAAGGAGCTTTTATACATTATGATGGATCAAATAACGTGTTTAATATTGGAGTTCATCAGCAGCATGATACAGATGCAATAGGTGATGATAATTCAATTTCAATACAAAGAGCTACCGGTTTTGTTGGCATAGGCACTAATGCACCCTCAGAGAAGTTTGAGGTAAAAGGTAATCAAAAGATCTCTGGAAGCTTAAGTATGGCTAAATCTTCTAGTACAGATATTCAGTTCGCATCGGATGGTACTGGGGCAGCTCATGCTCTATTTTTCAACGCATACAAAGGGACTGATAATGGTTGGATTGCTAATTCTACTCATTATTCAAATAATGTAGGCAGTCATAGAAATGGTGCAGGAGGTATAGTTTTCTATGGCAATGGAGGTTCATTGGATTTTCTTATTTCCGAAGAGTCAGAAGGAGTCGGTCAACAAGTTGATTGGGGGTCTACTAAAATGCGAATTAAAAGAGATGGTAAAGTTGGCATAGGTACAACTAACCCTGACGAAAAACTTACTGTAAATGGCACCATTCATTCTACAGAAGTGAAAGTAGACCTCACAGTACCAGGACCAGATTACGTTTTTGAACCCAACTATGATCTCAGAACACTCAAAGAAACGGAAGAATTTATCAAAGCAAATAAACACCTTCCTGAGATTCCTTCTGCCAAAGAAATGGAAGCCAATGGGGTAGAGCTTGGAGTGATGAATATGTTGCTCTTGAAGAAGATAGAGGAGCTGACCTTGTATTTGATCGAAATGAAAGAGGAGAATGTGGAGATGAAATCAAGATTAGAAACACTTGAGAATTCAAAAAAATAAGATATGAGAAATTTATTAGTAGTATTTGCAATAGTCTTAGCTCACAATGTGGTAGCTCAGCAACCAACATATGATGTCACATCTGGGAATGGAAATGGTGTCCGTTTTTGGAGTAGTAACTCATATAAGATTCATATGGGCAGCACTTCTGAGTATAAATATGGTCCAGTTACAGATTACAGTATTAAAACAAATATGAGCAATACACCTGGAAGAGGTTGGACATGGGGAGTAGAAGGGTTGCAGCCTGTTGCTGCTTTAAACACAAAAGGAGAGATGAGGGTCAAGGGTTATCTTGAAGCTGGATCAATTTATGCTCCAACATTTGGTACTAGGAAAACGAGTTATACACAAATTCAACTAGCTACACATGATTGGAGTGGATCTCATGCGCTTCTTTTCAATGCATATAAAGATATAAGGGGTAATGGGGCAATTATTACGACAGGTAATGCTAGTTACGCAAATGATAAAGGATCGTACTCAGGAGGAGCAGGAGCTATTTTTTTTCATGGTAATGGCGGATCAATGGACTTTGTGATTTCGCCTGTGTCAGCAGGAAAAGATCAGCCAATAAATTGGGGAGGATCTAAAATGAGAATTAATCGAGCAGGTGAAGTAGGAAGTGGAACAACTGATACTGACGGGTATAAGCTTTCTGTTGCTGGAAACATAAGAGCTACTGAAATTAAGGTAGAAGCTTCTCCATGGCCTGATTACGTTTTTGCACCCAACAATGCTCTCAGAACACTA
>CAYGTD010000469.1:0-2263 GCA_964352725.1 uncultured Roseivirgaceae bacterium | reverse complement strand
TCCGAGGCTACTTCTAGTCCGCCAGAAACAGCTATACAACCAGAGGCTTGTAATAAAGTGCACAGGTCTTGCGTAAAGCTTTTTTCAAAGCGAATATTCGTCCACCAACTAACGGTCAAATTTCGTTTCAAAATCTCCAGTGCTAACTCTCGCATCAATGCAGGCGGAGCTGCTTCATCGACAAAGTGAAAGCCTGTCTCTCCCGTTTGCTCAATCAATTCCTCCATTCTATCAACCAATATTTTGGCAGCTATGGGTTCATAGAGCTTAATATAGTCTAGCGATATATCACAAAAAGTACATTTACCCCAGTAGCAACCATGCGCCATCGTTAGCTTGTTCCACCTCCCATCACTCCAGAGACTATGCATAGGATTAGCAATCTCAATTACCGAGATGTATTGGTTTAGGAGCAAGTCGGAATAATCGGGAGTGCCTACTTGGCTTTGTTTATAATCTGCCTTAGAAGATGAATTAACGTAAACTACTTTACCATTTTCTTTTAGAAATGTTCTTTTAAAAGTTGATTCAGGAGTTGGATTCAATACATGCTGTGCCAAGAGCTCAATTGGCAATTCCCCATCATCCAGTGTGATGAAATCAAAAAAATCAAATACTCGAATGTCTTTCAGGTCCCTGAGTTCGGTATTGGGGAAGCCTCCTCCCATACAAATAGTACAATCATGATAGTTTTCTTTGAGGTGCTGAGCACATCGAAAAGCGCTGTACAGATTTCCAGGAAATGGCACAGAGAAACAAACCAGTTTGGGTTGTGTCTCTTGCATTCGTTCATCCAATATCTTGAGTGTGATCTCATCAATGAAGGTGGGTGAACCTTGCAGATGTTCGTACAATTCATCAAAAGAATTGGCACTTTTCCCTAATCGTTCTGCATATCTACTAAATCCAAAATTTTCATCAATACATTCAACTATGAAGCTAGATATGTCTTCAAGGTATAGCGTAGCAAGATGCTTAGCTTTATCATGCATACCCATACTTCCAAAAGCCCACTCTAACTCATCCAATTGTGAAAAGCTTTCTGCCTCAGGCAAATAAGATTCTGTACAAATTTGTCTTGCTATAGTTGGATTATTTCCATGTAGAAAGTCAACAACAGCATCAATACTATTAAGATAATCTTCCTTAAGAGCAAAGATGCGTTGAGCATTTTCTGAATTGATAGATTTCCTTCTTTCCGCCTCCTCAAATATTCTTTTTAATTCATTTTTTGAGAATAATTCTAATATCACCTCTATCCCTAAATCCATTTGAAAGGAACTGATCCCTTTAGTATTCAAGAATCCCTTTAAGTAAGCAGTAGCTGGATAAGGAGTATTGAGTTGTGTAAAAGGCGGTGTAACGAGAAGAAGATCTTTCATGTAATTGACGTGAAGTTAATTCAAACCTTGTTCTAATTTGAATGCTAGCATCAAGTCAATCCGTTGTTTCTCCTCTTTTCTCTAAAAAAAGTATGACAGTGTTTCATTTGAATTTTAACTCCGCTATTTTCGGAACTTATTTAAAAATCACAAGCCCTATGCTGAAACAACTATCCTACTCCTTGCTCACTTCAGAAGAGCTCATCAAAACTTCTGATCGATTAATGCAATCTGTCAAAAATTCTACTTTCGAAGAAACGCTTGGTCGAAGGATCAAGAAAATCAATGAGACATCAGATATTTTGTCAAATGCGCTAAACGAAAGCCTTTCCAATGTTTATGCTGCAAAAGTACAACAGGCTGATTTACAACGTGATGATGCATTCCAAGCATTTAAATATGGTGTGCTCTCAGCTTCTTTTCGATCTGAATTAGTGATAAAATTAGCGGGCGAATCGTTAGTTGAGGTAGTTAGAAAGCATGGATTCAATCTTTATAGCCTAGGATACATTGCTCAAAGTGAAGTAATGAGAAATCTAATTACTGAATTGGACAAAAAAACGCATGAAATCAGTCAGTCAGGAGTAGCTGATCTCCTTGCAGAAATGACTAATTCGAATGATGAATTTAATCGCATTTTTCATGAAAAATTACAAGATGACCCAAATAGTGAAGCTCCTCAAATTGTGGTGAGTAAGTCGGAGTTATCTCATCAAATTACTCTTTTCCTTAATCATGTAGAACTACTTGAGGATGACAGAGAAGAAGGAATTAAAGCACTGGTTAGCAAAATAAATAGTGTGATAGATGGGGTCATGACAGAGGCAAGAGAACGCCAGGATAAGATGTGAAATAATCACAATTACAATAAATGAAATAAG
>CAYGTD010000468.1:0-2283 GCA_964352725.1 uncultured Roseivirgaceae bacterium | reverse complement strand
TAACCTCTAGCATCAATTCCTGATTGAATAACTAATTGAGCCAGGTATTAACAAAGGGTAGACCAAATACCACAAATAGGGTATTTGATTTCAGTTAAAAATTAGTTCTCTTTATAGAACCAACCTAACTGAAAACCTTACATGAGGCATACCCTAATACTCATTGTAGTAGCACTCGTCACCATCACCATTGTTTTAATGATGTATCGTCCAGATTTGTTGGAGGATGTGTGGTTGTGGCTAGTTGGACTCATTGGACCTATCATCGGTTTTGTAAAAGCCATTGCGAAATCTATCTCTAAATTCTTCAAATCACTCAATCAACATGTTTGAATTTTTTAAATCCAAAGACAAGACGGTCTTCAATAAAATAATAATGCAGGGCGTTTCGCTCTTCTTCCTACTATTCACTCTTGTCTACTTCTTTCATGAGTATTTCCCTGATCCCAATGGCAATAGCCCATGGGTAAAAATTGGATTATTAAGGCATATTATTTTGATGCTACTTTTTATATCAATGGTTTGGTCATATGCCTACTATCGAGCTGCATTTGGTAAAAAAGTAGTCAAAAGAGACTCTATGTCTCGCTTTTTCTTCTGGGGTATTCGAGTGATCATTCTTATTTTGTTAGTACTTGGTGCAATGGGAGTCTATTTAGTACTCGATTCAGAAACGGGTTCATCGGCTATTTTCAAATCCATTGGGCTGGGTATCGTTACGGTCTGGTCTTGTGTATTTCTAGCCTACTTTATCTGGGCTATTTATTACTATAATATCAATATGGGGTTAACGGATGAGGAGTGGAAAAAAATAGATGAAGCTAAAGAAGATAAGCGATTGGGTAATTTTTACAATCAGGATGATATAGACGAAGAACCGAAATACAATCCATATGCAGATCAGACGTTTGGATTGCCATCGGGCACTGTGCGTGGTATGATTGCCTTTACTTTACTTTTTGGTGCCATTGCTATGCTCGTTGTGAGCTTCGGCATGACCAATGAAATTGATCCTAACTCGTTCTTTTGGGATCAATATGATTTTTATAAAGATGCTTTCTTGATGATGATTGCCTTCTATTTTGGCAGTAGATCACTTCAGTATCTAAAGGAAGGAAATACACCTGTGAAGCTAGAGACTGTGGGAAGTACAAAAAGTCCTAACCCAGCCAATAATCCACCCGATCACTCTAAAGCCACAGGCAAAGAGGAGATGATCAACGCTGGCGATATTAATCCCATGGAGTCAAGTAGTGAAGCCCAAGAGCCAGTGGAGGAGCAGCAACCAACAGTGAAAACTGCAAAAGCAGATGATGACTTTTCCTCAAAGGTGAATCCTATGAATCCATAAAAATGAGGAGAGTACAACTACTTTCTTTGTTTTTGATATCATTGATCATGCTATCATCTTGTAAAAAGGACGATAGAGGATTGGTAGTGGGAAAGGTGAAAAAAGCTTCCAAATTGGCTACTACAGAATTCACGATTGATAAGATTGTCTTTGGAGTAAAACGCAAAAAACTTCTATGGGTAGTGAAACTCAATGAGGCTAAGTTTCTAGCACATTCTAAAGCGATAATAAAAGCGGGTGTTGATTTAGAAAAACTCAAAAAAGAAGATGTAGACATAGTAGGAAGGAGTATTTCTTTAAAACTACCACATGTAGAGGTGATCAATTTTTCTTATCCATCAGAGCTATTTGAAATGGATACCTTGATTTCTACTAATACATTCCTCAACAAGATTTCATTGGAAGATCAGGAATCATTCTTTCAAGATGCCGAGATTGATATTAGAAATTCATTAAAGCACATGAACGTTATCGAATCCACGGAAAAGAAGACGCGCCTGATGCTTGAAAACCTACTAAGAACGCTGGGCTATCAAGAAATCTATATTGATTTTCATCAAAATCCAGAAGGCTTAATTCCAGAAATTAAAGAAGAGGAGGAAGGCGCATGATGTACTTTTTAGTGAAAAATTGGAAGCTCTTCTTAGATATCCTACTGGTGGTGGGAGCGATTATCGCCTTTACATTTTGGGATCCTATTGGCATGTTTACCAATGCTAAAACGAAACAGACGGCCAATCTGGTCACTGGTGTTCGAGACATTGGTCAGTTGGTTACAGCAGAATACTACGGTGAAGTCATTTCTTCTTGGAAAGAGTTTAAGCTCACTGAATTCCCAGCAGATACATTAACTGATTTTGCTGAAGAAGCTTGGCGTGAAATTAGATTCACTGTTTGGGAAAATAGAACTAAACCGAAAGAATTGAAGCTGA
>CAYGTD010000467.1:0-2284 GCA_964352725.1 uncultured Roseivirgaceae bacterium | reverse complement strand
CGAAAAATACGTCGCAAGCTTATGCAAAAGAATAAATTCACTACTTACCTCCTCTATGCTATTGGAGAAATTGTGCTGGTAGTGATTGGGATTTTGATTGCTGTAAGCATCAATAATTGGAATCAAGATCGTAAAGATAAGACACGGGAGAAAGGGTTCATTCAGTTGCTTATCCGTGATCTACAGGCGGATTCCGTCAGTCTTGCAGAAAGAACCAAGTCTTCTAATGAAGTAGTTCGTTCGAAACGTATAATGTTGGATTATCAAAAAGGGGAACCAAAGCCCGATTCTTTGCATCAGCACTTCTTACTTGCTGTATTTACCGCTTTCTCCCAGTTTGTTCCTAATGAAGGAGCCATTGAAGAAATAAAGAATGCAGGTGGCGTTTCATTAATAAATAATGACAGTCTTAAAAGTCGTATTCTGGATCTTTACAATGAGTACGGCATTTTTGATAAGAATGTAGCTCAATATCACCTTGATAATACCCTGAAAATACGTGAATTAGCATACCAAAAGTCAAATGGACCTTTGTTTTCAAGCATTCAAGAACAAGACCCGATCATTCTTGAAAAACTTGCTTTGGATAATGACATTAGAAATCGAGTGATTAACAACTGGGCTGTAACTTATAATCGAGAATTAAAAAATTTGGAAACGCTTAATGCTCAAACACTCAATGATTGCAAAAAATATCTTCTATCTTTCAATAGCAAATAATGTTGACATACAGATAGTAAATCATGCTCTTCCTCCTCCGCCAAATCAGAAGAAAAACACTCATGAATAATAAATTCACTACTTATTTGCTGTACGCCATTGGGGAGATTATTCTCGTGGTGGTAGGGATATTAATCGCACTTAAAATAGATAGTACGTATCAAGCAAATCAGACGAAGGAGCTAGAAATAAAATACTTGAAAGAGATGCGCGGTAACCTCATCTTTGATTTAAATGATATAGACTTCAACATCAACTTCAATCAAAAAAGGTTTAACTCTAACAAGATCGTATTAGCACATCTCAGAGCTAGGTTACCATATCATGACTCCTTGGATTATCACTTTAGCAATCTTGTCTTTTCTACTCGAACACTTCCCAATGAAGGAGCATATGAAAGTCTGAAAGGAAAAGGATTAGAAATTATTTCAAATGACTCCCTCAGGAAAAATATTACAACTCTACATGAATTTGATTATTACAATGCAATAGATTTTGAAATACAAGATGATCACCCTTTCCAGTTTGATGTATTGTGGCCAGAAGTCATTAAGGCGATAGAAATTGACTCTTTAGGTAAAGCGGCAAAGCCAATTAACTACTCAGACCTCCAAAAAAATATTCCTTTCAAGAATGCACTAGCATCCAATCTGTCTTATAGAAAATTAATGTTGGACTTGTACCACGGCCTTAAAAAAAAGGTATCCAGCTTGATCTTGTTTATCGAAGAAGAATTAATCAGACTTGAAAAAATTTAATATTGCAGCCCAAATTGCTTTCTTGTTTCATCTAGCATTCGCACCAGACTCAGGCAGACATCATCATTAGCTATACCGCACATCGGTCACAAAATTCGCTGGAAATTTCCCTTTGAAGTCTTGATAATAATCCATGATTAATTTCATATCCTCATTAATATTTCCGGAAGGCATAAAACACATCCCAACCCCAGTAGTCTTCTTTTCATAATCCATGAATGCACAACAAATGGGAAGTTTTGCGTCCACTGCTACATGATAAAATCCTGTCTTCCACTCTTTAGCAGGAGAGCGTGTTCCCTCTGGAGTGACTACTACTGTCAAAGGATCTTTATGACTGTCAAATAGGGAGACCATATAGCCGGTCATTCCTCCTTTTTTGGTCTTTGATCGGTCTATCCATAAGGCTCCTAAATCAGTTATGAGTTTTCCAAGAATAGGAATATTAAACTCTTTTTTTATAGTAAACCGTGGTTTTAGTCCTAGCTGATCCATTGCACTGATAGCAAACACGAAATCCCAGTTACTTGTATGAGGTGCAGCAATCATCACGCATCGGTAGGCTTTCTCTGGTGCAGGCGATACGAGCTTCCATTTACCCAATCGGAAAAGTATTTTGAAAAGTGCTTTTAGCATATCATTAGATTATCTGTAAGGTAATACAAGCAAGTAAGGATAATGTTCAATACTGTATGAACCACACTTGATTTAAGTGTTTTGATTTAACTTCAATCCCAGAAATAGTATTGTCACCAAATTTTCAAATCAATAGTGCTCTTCCTCCTCCGCAAAATCCGTCGAAAGCT
>CAYGTD010000466.1:0-2285 GCA_964352725.1 uncultured Roseivirgaceae bacterium | reverse complement strand
TCATTACAGAGTGGGCCTCACCGAAAGGCTTTGAAAATGAAGTAGATCGGATTGAACTTGTTCATAGAAACAGCTTGCCAGTCTTCATGGGACATAAGTCGAGAAAGGGTGATTATTTGCGTAAGACCTATTTCTATGACTATAAACTGGTTAACGGATATATTGATTTTCCTCATTCTATCACGGAGATTGAGTATATTCCAAATGATTCTATCATTAGCAAGACGCAATATTCCAATTTTAGATTTGATGCAGATGTAGATGCATCGATACTGGAATATGAAATTCCTTCGAATGCAAAATTCATCAAATAATGAGGTTTTTATTAGGGTGCTTCGTATTTTGTTCTTTCCCTTTTTTTGGTAACTGCCAATCTGCAGATTTTGATTTATTGGTTAATCATTCAAAGTCAAATCAATCACAAGTCATAGAGAAAACTAACTTCAAAGGACTTTTTAAGGTCTACAATAGAGCCATTACAGATCAAATAATTAACGATTGTATCTACCAAGAATCTTGTTCTAATTTTGGGCAACACTCGTTTAAAAATTACGGTTTGGTTAAGGGGGTATTCGTGACAACAGATCGTCTCATGAGATGCAATCGTCTTTCACAAATTCATATTTTGCCCGTAAGAGTAAATGAAGAAGGAAAAATTGCCGATCCTTCTGATTGGTATAAGAAATGAGAGGTATCATTATCAGCCTATTTTTCATCTCTACTCTAATTAGCTTCTCTCAAAGTCGGCAAGATGAATCTATAGACTCTGTTCAATTGGAGTTTTTGAAACACTTAAAGAAAGAAAGGTTATGGGAAGAGGGGTTGCATTTCTTAAAGCCTTTTTCAAGTACTGATCAAACTAATTATTATCGAGGAATTTTTCATTATAACTTAGAAGTGATAGACTCATCTGTCTTCTTTTTGAGTAACGTAAAGTCTAACTCTATTTATTGGGATCAGTCTAGACTTTTATCCTCATTTCAACTTGCATATCAGGGAGATTTGGAGAAAAGTCAGAATATTCTGCGAGCTTATCAGCCAACTGGTGAGTTGCTATCTAGTGTACTTAATTTCCAAAAAGGTGGTATTGATTTGCTGAACAGAAACTTAGCAGGCTTTGAAGACCATGAGTCTTCCTTTGGTCAGTTTTATCAATTGGCACCATACGAAAAGGAGTTAATCTTGGGTAAGCAAAGGATCAATGATTTGAAACATAAGTCGCCTTTTGCAGCGGGTTTGTTGTCAGCAATAGTTCCTGGTGCTGGCAGGTTTTATATTGGTAAACCTGGTGAGGGTGTTGCTACTCTCTTGGTTACTGGAATTTTTGCTTTGCAATCTATGGAGGCGTACAGAAAGGATGGACCTAAAAGCGCTCGTTTTATATTATTTACCTCTCTATTGTCTATCACTTATGTATCCAATATTTGGGGAAGTGTATTCTCTGTGAAAGTTGCAAACTTGGAAAAGAATAAACAAATCAATGAAGATATATTGCTCAATATGCATATTCCTTTGCGCGTCATTTTCGATTGAGGCTCAGTCAGATGCTTGGCAACATTATGAGAAAAGTGATTTCGTAAATGCTGCCGTTCAATTTGAATTTGAAATATTCAAGTCGACAGAAAATGACGAGAAAAATGACTTGCTTTTTATGAAGTATCTCTGCTATAAAAATCTATCAAAGTACACTAGAGCACTAGCAACAATCAGTAGAATTAGATATGTGAGAAGCGATAGTGTGAAGGCTCGAATAGGTTATGAAAAAGCGTTGATCTTTTACCTTCAAGGTGAACTAAGTAAATCTAATCTGGAGCTGCAGAGAACCATTGGAAATCCATATAATGATACGTTAGATCGGCAGATAATTCAAGTGCTTGTGGGAGTTGATCAACTGAAATGGAATGAAACACGGGAACAACTGCTGAATGGAGAAGTATTTGATTTTACCATTGAGGAGGTAGATGAAATAATCTCAAGTAAACTGAAGCCCAAGAATCGTAGGAAGGCAGAAAATCTGTCCCTCATACCAGGGCTTGGACAATGGTACGCAGGATACTTTTGGAAGGGTGCTACTTCAGGGTTTATTCAAGCAGCTATTGGTGGATTCATGGTGTATAGTTTGGTTGAAGGGTATGTTCTTTCAGGTACCCTTACAGGTGCTGCTGGTCTTTATACTTTCAATCTCGGAGGAGCGAGACATGCTGGTGAATTGGCAGACAAGAAAAACGCAGAGATCTCAAGTCAGATTAAGGAACGTTTTTTAAGAAGAATTGGCGATTTTGGAC
>CAYGTD010000465.1:0-2287 GCA_964352725.1 uncultured Roseivirgaceae bacterium | reverse complement strand
CTTTTTTATTTTCTTTAGATCAGTATTTAATGATGTTCGTGATCATCACCATCAGGCAAAACAGATGGACCATGATGATAACTATGAGTTATTTTCTCAGTTTGAGCCAGTAGGAGAGCCGAAACAATAAATACTATATGAATAACAATTTCAATGATTACACCAGTTGTACTTGTTTTCTCTACCTCAATTCTATAGTTCATGAATGTCTTCAAAAGGTAAACTCCTGAGATGGAAGCAAGAGATGTTGCTAGCTTGATTTTCAATTGACCAGCATCAAGACCTTCTAGCCATAGTGGTTTATCATCATGCATGTCTACATCTATTCGGCTAGTAAATATGGAGTACCCACCAATTGTTACCATCACCACTAAGTTCATTACCATTGATACATCCACTAACCCGAGAACTTTAATCATCACTTCCGTCTCATCCCATATGGTGATGTATTGCATCAAATAAAATAGCTCTTGGAAGAACTTATATAAATACAAAAAAGAGGCAATGATTAATCCTGTGTACAATGGTGCTTGTACCCATCTACTCCAGAAAATAAATCCTTCAAAAAAGTTTTCAAACTTCTTAATTCCTGACATATCTATGACTAGTTAAATTTTACCTGAAATATAAAAGATTATTCAAACGTATGTTCCCAAAAAATAAAATTAAAGTCAATCTTCATCGAATAGTACTAAAGTACCTCCAATAAAGTCATGTAATCCTTGCTTTCGCTTACTGAAAGTGATCATAATGAAACCACCGAACAATAAGATAAGTGAAATAAACTTACTTAAATTTCTTATAATCAATTTACCTGCATTAGCCTTGCCCTGATCAATACTTGTTACTTTGATTTTCATCCATTTTTTCCCTGGTGTTCCCCGCCATGGACTCAATTCAAATCCAATGTAGTAGAGCAGGTAGATTCCACTGAAAAGGAATAAATCATAACCTTCATTAGGAACAATAAATGAGACACCATATAACAGTATTAGTATAGGTATTAGATCAATGTTATGAGCTAAAAGTCTAGTAGAGAAGCCGGCAAATCTAGATTCTTTAGGTAGCAATTAATTATCTTTAGTGTATCAACAACACAATGCTAACTATGAAAATTTTAAAAATTCTTGGAATTATCGTTTTGGTACTGGTTATACTTTTCGCCGGTTTAGTCATTTTCGCTCCATCCTCTGCTCACTTTGAGAAAGAAATAACGATTAATGCTCCAGCTAAAACTGTTTATGCAGAAGTAACCAATATGAAAACATTTAATACTTGGTCTCCATGGTATAAAATGGATCCTGATGCAGAATATATATGGGAAGGACCATCTTCAGGAATAGGAGCGAAGCAAATTTGGTATAGTGAAAATCAAAATGTAGGTAATGGGTACATGGAAGTTTCAGAAGTGAAACCATTTGAGTATGTGGCGCTTGAGATGGGATTTGATACCAACATGAATAAGGACTTCACAGATGATGGAGATTCAAAACCAAAGGCTTCTTTCCTAATAAAAGAAAACGAAGATGTTACCATTGTAAAATGGCTCTTTGATATTGAGGGTGTATCAGGTACTGAAAAACTAATGAACCTAGTATTGCCAATGTTTTTGGGTCCTGCCTATGAAGAGGGACTCGCAGCATTGAAGGATAGAATAGAAAGTGGGCCTGATTTCACAAAGAATATTGAGCAAGTAATGACAAAGGCTATGCCTTACATTGGAGTAGAAGCAAATTCATCAAGTGACCCAGCAATGATGGGAGAAGCGATGAGTAAGGCATATGAACAAATAATGGCATTTATGAGCAAGGGAGAAATTGAAATGGCAGGTGTGCCTATTTGTATTATGCAGTCATATGACGAACAAAACGCTTCCATGATTTGCGGAATTCCCACTGCAGACTTAGTAGAGGTTAGTTCAAACGAAATACTAAGCAAAATGACCTATGAAGGTCTTGCAATAAAATACCAATATATGGGTGACTATGCTTTAATGGAAGGTGCCCACAATGATATGGTGGCTTATGTTGACTATTACAATTTTGAGATAGATGGAAGCCCTTGGGAAGTATATGTGACAGATCCGATGACTGTTGAAGACACTGCTCAATGGATTACTGAAATTTACTATCCTATAAAATAATAGTGACCTCACTAACAAGATTTTTAAGCCTTCATTTATTGGAGGCTTTTTTATTGCAATGTTATGAGTGATTCCATACTTTTGCCCTCCGTTTGCAAAACCATATGCCTGAGTGGCGGAACTGGTAGACCTGCCTGCTGCAGG
>CAYGTD010000464.1:0-2294 GCA_964352725.1 uncultured Roseivirgaceae bacterium | reverse complement strand
CCAATTGAAGATTGCGTTGAACACACTTCAGCGCAAGAAATTCTAAATATGAAGGAAAAATGAAGAGAGTAATTTGGTCTCCAACTGCTAGGAGATCCCTTAGACGAACTTCTGACTTTATATCCGAACTGTGGAATGAACAAGTAAAAACGGAATTCTTAAACCAGCTAAACTTCTGCATAGATCACAAAATTCATCGAGCTAAACCGCAAGCCATCTTGGCACTCAAACCCACTTTTTTTTCAAATCCTTGTATTTCGTTCGGCCAATAGGAATGTGTGTTCCGTCTTTTAGCTCCGCCATGTATTTGCTCCCAGACGATACAATGATTTCCTTGATCTCGGACATCTTCACCAAGTATGATTTGTGGATACGTTCAAACGAATGAGACAGTAGCTGTTCCAACTTTTCCATGGACTTGTCATGCAGTTCTTTTGTTCCGTTAGAAAGAAAGAGTTCAGTATAGGTACCAGCTCCTTTTACATAGCGTAGGTCTTCAATAGGTATTAGCTGGATCCTGCCTCTTTTCTTAATGGCCAAAAGCTTAGTCTGATCGTTTTCTGATTTTTCTTTGGTAAACACCCGATTAAAAGCTTGTTCCAATCGGTCTTGGTTGAAAGGCTTTGGGACAAAATCTAAAACGCCATATTCAAAAGCAGCCAATGCCTGGTCTTTGTTGGCAGAAATGATAATGGTATGAAATGATTCTGCAACCGCCGTGCTGAGCAGGTCAAAACCATCATCTCCGTTGAGATTCAGATCAAGCAGAACGAGATCTAGGGTGTTGTTTTCAATGAACGCCAATGCCTCATTGAGTGTGTTGATTTGGGTGAGCGATTGAAGGGAATCACCAAAAATATCACGAGTCATTCGCTCTATGCGCTTGGCGATTCTGGATTCATCCTCAACGATTAAAATGTTCATTCTCTTTAAGCTCTACTTTATCATGTTAAAATTAGGTATGTCACATTGAGTTTATCGAAATGTGGTTAGTAATGATTTCGACAGGTCAATCTGACAATGCTGATTTCGATTTAGAAGCATGATAAAGTAGCTTTAATGATAAATTTTCAACACGTTTCTCCAACCATGATCTGCCTGCTCCGAAGTAAGTTCCCATTTGGAACCATAGCTTTCTGTCAATCTGGCCTTTATGTATTTCAGTCCGGTTCCATCTTCTTTGTTATTCTTTTCTTGCTCTATTCGAGCAGCAAATGTCAGAAAAGTGTAGCTCTTGTATTCATCGTTCGATTCGAAAATCAGTTTAAATTCGATGTTATTGTCTTCCAAGGGTAGGCTGTGAGTAATTCCGTTTTCTAAAAGCGTATGAAGAATAGCAGGTGGTATTTTTTCCTCCGTATCGATTCCTTCAACCTCCAACGAATAGTCTATTTCCTTTCGATATTCCATGATCTCCAGATGTGTACGACAAAGGGCTATTTCTTGAGTAATGGGGATCAATGTTTCATTTTCGATCTTATTAAAAAGGTCAAACTCTTTAGCTAATGCCTCAATGAATTGAACACCTTTCTTTGGAGATTCTTCCACCCAGTCGATCAAAGAGGTTAGGGTATTCATAAGGAAATGAGGCTGAATATTCTTCTTTAACAGTTCCAATCGTAGGCGTGTGGATTGAACCAATGTGTTTTCATATGCCAATCGCTGGTCTTTAATGTTAAGTGCTAGTAGATACAACATACCTAGCAGAATAAGTCCCAACCCAGTGTACATACTTATGACAAATCCAGAGGCAAGAAACACCACAACCGACAAAAGTAAAGTCACTAGAACAAGACGTGCACCCCTTGCATTTTTATAAGCTCCGTATGTCACTATGCTAAAAGAGAAAATCCACATACTCAGTACCATGCCTACGGTTTTATAATTAAAAGCATGATCACTAATAATCCATAAGAAAATGAGTCCTACTGCGTATACAATTAATGACAATCTTCGTTTGGAATAGGGGAACTGTATGGAGAAGTAGTAGGGAATCAAAAATGAAATGCCCAATAAAAATGAGTTAAGTATTTGTAACCGTATAACATGGACACTGTAATGGATGGATACGTAATCTTTACTAAATGCAGTTAGCACAAGTGCAAAAATGAGAAAGCAACAAACACTAAAAATGAGTGTCGGATATTCTTTTCTATTGTTGAGGAATAGAAAAAGAAAGTAGATGGATACGATGAGAAAAGCTCCTGCGAAGACGTGCATATATGAAGTTTCAATGAGCATGTTGGCCAGCAAATCCTCATAATCAGCAATCTCGAGTTTATAATGCCCTACAT
>CAYGTD010000463.1:0-2295 GCA_964352725.1 uncultured Roseivirgaceae bacterium | reverse complement strand
TGGGTACTTCCTTTGATATAGATAAGACGAATGTTTATTACAGTTATGATGAAAACAACATAGCTCCAAATAACAGTCCATTGAAAGTCTGGGGAGTTCAGCAGAACATACGATTTCCTTCCGTGTATGGAAGCAGACAAAAACTTCAAGAAAGCAAAGTACTTCTTAGTGAAAACCAATATGCGATTGACAATCAGATTTTGGAAAGGCAGGTATCTCAAGCCTATTATAAGATTCTCAATCTTCAGCGGCTTGAAAAGCAATATCAGTTTTTAGATAGCACTTATTCACGTTTTGCTAGTGCCGCAAGTAGAAAATTTGAACTAGGAGAAACAGACTATTTGGAAAAGCTAACGGCCGAAAGCAAGCAAAATGAAATACACCTGGAACTAGATCGTGTTGAAAAAGACTTAATTGCAGCGTATTCTGCTCTGGAGCGATGGATGCAATCCAAAGAGCCATTTATCGTGCATGATCCAACAAAAGAAAAGGTAGTGATCATCAGGCCAGATACTTCCAATCATTTGGGTCTTCGCTATTACAATGCAATGATTGCTTCTGTAGATCAAGCAGCCAAAGTAGAAAAAAACCAATGGCTACCCGATATACAATTGGAATATTTCCGAGGTACAAATAATGCTATAAACGCACAGGCTTTCGATGGTTTTCAAATAGGATTAGGCATTCCACTCTTTTTCGGAAACTCAAAAGCAAAAGTAAAAGCTGCAGGCATAGCACAAGAACGTGTTCGTTTAGAAGCAGACAATTATAAAATCGAGCTAGAGAATAAACTCCAACAATTACTGATAGAATTAGCGAAACACGAAGAGGCTTTGAATACATATAAGCTATCAGGCAATGAATTATCAACGGCCCTAATTCATACCGCTGACCGATCTTTTCAAAGCGGAGAGATCGACTTTTTTCAATACATACAATCCGTAGATAGAGGTGTACTTATTCAGATTGCTTATCTGAAAAGTTTACGGATGTATAACGAGACCGCTTTGGAAATCAATTACTTAATGAATTAATACTTTTAACATGAAAGCATTTATATACAACATACTTATCGTAGCTCTTTTCATCACAATGATCGTTTCCTGTTCATCCCCAGATGAGCAGCAAGGAAATCTTGATACTTCAGCAACAGCTAATACCAACATTTCTGTGTCTCAAAAACAATTTGATACAGGAGGTATGAAATTGGGGAAATTGACTAAACGAGAGCTTTCTACTACCGTCTCGTCTAGGGGCTACATAGATGTGCCTCCTGCCAATAGAGCAGCAGTAAGTCCATATTTCGGTGGCTATGTGACAAAAATTGATGTGCTACCCGGGCAAGAAGTCAAGAAAGGCGAATTGCTATTTGTGCTACAAAATCCTGATTATATAAAAACGCAACAAGCCTACCTAGAATTAAAAGAGCAACTAGCGTATTTGAAAATTGACTTTGACAGACAGCAAACACTCGCTGATGAACAAATAGCTTCGCAAAAGAACTTCAAGAAAGCTGAGTCCGACTATCGTGTAATGCTAGCAAAATTTAAAGGATTAGAACAGCAATTGAAGCTGATGAATATCTCCATCGATCGACTAGAGCAAGGAGATGTAACGAGTACCATCGCTATTTACGCACCCATCTCAGGATTTATTACCAAAGTAAACACAATGAAAAGTGCGTTTATACATCCATCAGATGACGCATTGGAAATCGTGAATACTGATCATATCCATTTAGAGTTAAAGGTTTTTGAAAAGGATGCCATGCAGATTCAGGTGAATCAACCCATTCGATTTTCTGCGATAGAATCGAGTAGTGAATGGTTCTTAGGCGAAGTACATATGGTAGGTAAATCGATTGATCAAGAGAATAGAACCGTAGATATTCATGGACATATTGCTGAAAAAGATGCTGCGAAATTTATTCCAGGGATGTATGTGGAAGCAGCGATAGAAGTGAGTAAAAAGGAAGCTTTTTGCTTGCCAGAAAGTGCCATTATTGAACTTGACAATACAAACTATATCCTAGTACAAATAAAATCAGCCAGTGATATGATGCAGTTTACTCAACAGCAAGTGATTGTTGGTAAACGATATGGAGAATGGATAGAAATTGAAAATACAGAAGATTTAAAGGATAAAGCCATCTTGGTGAAAGGTGCTTTTGCTTTAATTGGAAATTGAAAGGACTAAATGACAATGTGTGAAAAAAGATAAAAGGCGAACAATGTGTTCGCCTTTTATTCAGATAAATTAGCTGATTGATTAATTCTTAGAGAATTTTATTACTCT
>CAYGTD010000462.1:0-2306 GCA_964352725.1 uncultured Roseivirgaceae bacterium | reverse complement strand
CCACCCCATATTTTCCGAGCTTCCCAGATACGATCATACGCCGCATTGTTCTGAAAACCTATGATGAAGGCCACTGCTGTACCAATTAGTGCCAAAGGTGTCCAAGGTATTCTCAGCCAAGCCAGGTCCAAGAAGTAATAAGCTGATGTCCATGCTAGAACGATTAGGAAGAACTTCAATGTATCATACCTTGTCCATAAGGCAAGTTCAATTGTTTTATAGGTACGTCTAGTATACATTCAGTTGTAGTTTAATGGTGGTTAAAAAAACGAAATTTACTAAAAAAGAGAGTTTGAAAAGAGAATTAGAAATAATAGGCAACTCGATCAACTCTCTGGCTTCACGATTAGATAAATTAGAAAAGAGGAGGTTATGGCATCACCATGAAAAGCTAAGACGACACCAAAAGTCAACTAGGAAACTTTAAATAGTGTACTATATAATAAGACTGAAGAACCGAAGAAAATTTCAATTAATTGAAACAATTTGGTGACTGAGGACTTGAATAATAAGAGATTAATTTAAATGATTTACAATAAGTGTATCATATTATTAAGCAAAAATTAAATAAAATGGATAACGAAATTTTAGAAAAAAATAAACGTAAAACTCACAAAAAATTAGGCTACACGACGCTGGAAGCTTCACAATTAGTAGAGTCAATGAACGTAGTGATAGCTAACTATAGTGTGCATTATCAAAAGTTGAGAAATTATCATTGGAATGTGAAGGGTGCTGACTTTTTTGATGTGCATGAAAAGTTTGAGGAGCAGTATAACGAAGCAAAAGTGGCTATAGATGACATAGCGGAGAGAGTCAGAGTCTTTGGCAGCACACCTCTGAGTACCATGAAAGAATATTTAGAAATATCAGAGATCAAAGAGACTGGAACTGATTTAGAATCCATGGAAATGGTGAAAGAGATTCTTAGAGATTATAAAATTTTGCTTGAGCATCTCTTCAGTTTAGTGGAAACTGCACTAGAATATGGTGACAGTGGTACGGAAGATATAGCTAAAGGAAGCATCAAAAAGCTGGAAAAAAATCATTGGATGATGACTTCTTTTGCGCACGGATCATAAAATGCTATCAATAAAATGCTATCAAAAGCGGACTATAGAAGATTAGCTTTCGCTTAGCTTACTAAATTTTAAAGCCCTGACTGTGCAGTCAGGGCTTTTTTATTAACCAACCTAAAAAGAATCCTTAATTAATCATGGTCTCCATTGCCACACTCTTCTTCCCACTCATCCCATACATCACCTAAATCCACTTCTTCAGAAACGCCATTCTCAGTGACTGTCACAATGTTGTCACAAGTTCCATCACCATAATTGATGCTGTAGGAACCAGAATTTCCTTGGTATGCCCAACTTCCTGACTCAATTCCACTTACATAAATCCACACATCAGCACATTCAAAATTCATGAAAAGAGGAGCATCTACCGTAGAGGAGAATGTTTCCCCAGTGCTCACACTGACAGACTCTGTTCTGGATTCTACTGTGTAGCTAGACTGATCCACTGATTCAGCTCCTTGCGCTACGTACTCCACTTCAATCAATTGCTCACCCGTGGAAACCTCAGAGGTGCTGTCATACCCATATTCCATGTAGCTCATGTCTAAATCTGCTGCAAATTGATAGGTTGCGCTATAGGTCCAGTTCAGAGAGTCTTCCTCATTTTCAGGATTTTCCGAATCGCTTTCCCACGTTCCGCTGTAGCTCTGTGTTCCATCTATCATCCAGTCCTCTCCACCAAAGTTGGTGTAAGTAGTAGTGGATGAGAAGCTAGCATCTGTATAGGTACCTGTTTCGGTAAATTTTCCTTGTAAGTATTCTCCATAGTAATCACATCCACCACCAAAATCTAAAGTATAAGTGTAGGTTCCGTTTCCATCATCCTCCCATATCTCCGTAAGGCAGGCAGGTGATTCTCCTCCTGTATCAGTGGAGTCGTTTGATGTTCTTCCCCTCATAGAGTGATTCATCATACTCAATGGCGTAGCTCCGCTTCTGCCAGAGTTAGAGCTGGCGAAGTTTCCAAAGATGGCTCCCATAGGGCCACCAAATCCTTGATCTCTTAATCTACTCATGGCGAGATTGGAACCCGTCAATAGATTGTCCTTTACAATAGATGACTCTGATGGAGTTTGTGGGTCTATGTTTCCATCATCCTCATTGCATGACCAAATCATTGATGCAACAACAATCCAAACAGCAGCGGTAATAAATTTTCGTGTTTTCATAGTAGTATTTATTTCTTGTTTGATAGTGATACAGGGCGATGAAAAAATACCCTACCAG
>CAYGTD010000461.1:0-2319 GCA_964352725.1 uncultured Roseivirgaceae bacterium | reverse complement strand
TCAACTCCAGTTTCAACTAAATATTTAAACCCCGAGAGATCGGGGTTTTTTGTTTTATTTCATTCCTTGCTAAAATAAAACTGTATGATGTAGGACATGAGCCAAAGACTTGCGCCAGTCTTATCTTTTCATGCTTGGATTAGAGGAGGGAAAAGGAGGCAAAACCTAATAAATAATATGACTCACTAGGCTAAGCCATGTGAGTGCGAGAGAACTTCATTCTTATCAAACCAAATAATTACTTCATTCTTTGTAGAATACTTTTAACTAAATTCGTGTTATTAAGTGTATTTCACTAATCATTAATAGCATATGTTAAACATAGGAAGCAAAATCACTGAGCTTAGAAAGGCTAAAAAAAATGTCCCAAGCCGATCTGGCCGCAGCGGTAGCAGCATCAAGGGATATCATAGGCAAGTATGAGCGTAACGATAACCTACCCTCCATCGAGATGGCTTTAAAACTCGCCAATGTATTTGATGTGTCAGTGGATTACCTGCTCGGGGAGGGTGACAAAGAGACCATTAAAAGATTACAAGAAATTCAAAATATGAGGCCGGATTTTAAGGCACACCTGTTTTCTGTTATTGACTCGGTAATTCGGGACTACAAAACCCAACAGACATATTCATCATAAAATGACTAGATCATGAAAGTAACTTTAGACATTAACGATAGCAAGGCAGCTGCTTTTCTCAACTTTGTTAAAAGCCTGGACTTTATCCATATTCAAAGCAAAGAGGATTACGAAGAACCCACTAAACAAGAGATTCTTGATAGTATCAAGCACGGAATGACCGAGGTACAACTTCATAAGGAAGGTAAAATCAAACTCCAATCCGCAAGAGAATTTCTTAATGAGCTTTGAAGTATTAACCACTTCTAATTTTAAAAAGGATTCCAAAAGCCTTCTCAAAAAATACCAGTCTATGAAGGCTGAGGTTCTCAACTTGATCACTTCCCTGGAAGAAGACCCTACTCAAGGTACACCGCTTGGCAATGACTGCTATAAAATCAGGCTGGCCATCAAGTCCAAAGGAAAAGGCAAATCCGGTGGAGCAAGGGTTATTACTTGCGTGAAAGTGGTGGACGGTTTTGTCTACCTGCTTACCATCTACAGCAAATCTGAAAAAGACAATATCTCCTACAAAGAACTACAGCAACTTATCGACGGGTTGGATTGAAAAAGCTCTGGTGAAGGGTCTTGTATTTTTTTCTCTACCAAAAAAACTGTAGTACGTCTCGTCGTATCCGGTCATTTCATTTCTTTCATTGCCTGCATTGTAAAGATAGCGGTTCATCGGGTTTTTATGGCGTGTCCAGGGTTATAGCAGCTACTGTGGAGGAATCTTTTTATCTGTGGGGAAAGGCTCAAGGACTATATTCAGGCTAGTCGCCACTTCTATTGCTGATTTGGCTCATGAGGAGGAAACTTATACTTCCTGCTCATCTAACAAAAATAACCGAAAGCAGGATTTTACGCTATTTTCCATCTGATTCGTATGGACTTCCTACATAATCTAAAGGTAAGACTACTGCTACATTGATTGAATATGCAAGAGCTACAAGCGAAAGCGGAGGTCAGTTCCGTTTAAAAATTGAATTGCCAATAGCCCAAATTCCCGCACAAATAAGTGCTGCAACCACTAAAATAATGAAAGTTCGTAAGGTGAAACCATCGTTTGAAAAATCTCCATCTTTCGCCATATCTAAAAACACGATTCCACCAAGAACTAGCGATACTATAAGAAAATATTTCAGAAATGTCATATTCTATTTTTTAGATTCATATAAATACACACCGGTATTGTAGCCAACAAACACCCCAAGTAATCCCATAAAGCCTTGTAATTTGAGGCCATCATCATTTGTGTCCCAATCTTTTTCGTTCGTCCATAATATGACCGAAGTTCCAAGCGTATATCCAGCGAGAAACCCTAGTATAGCCCCTGCTGCTCCAGCCTCATATTTATTCCTTGCCTCATAGGAGGCTATCTCATCCACAAGAAATTGCAAAATAGATCGTTCTCCATTCGATTCGGATTAACGTTTCCACCTTCTACCAAATTGATTGTAGAATTTATCAATCCATATGTGGTTTCATCTATACTGTTACCTATCGAATGGTATATGTCTATTAGAACTTCACCCAGATCACTCCCCTCAATTGATTGCGCATCATATCCCGCCTGAACTCTTGAGTCAAAAAACACTGGCGTATATTCATAATGATAATATAATCCATTCGGGCCTTTATAGCCAGAATCACCTGGCATCACTTCACCATCATACACCTTGTACTCAAACAAAAAAGCACCT
>CAYGTD010000460.1:0-2329 GCA_964352725.1 uncultured Roseivirgaceae bacterium | reverse complement strand
GGAGTATCCATTCATACGCTTCTAGTCCAGCAGATGTATTCAATGTAAAATCATCTCCAATACAGACAACTCCAGCAGGAGCTCCAGTAATACTAGGCGCAGCAGGCTGAGCTCCATTCACTAAACTAAATGTAGCTGATGCTGATTCTGAACATCCGTCAGCGTTGGTGATTATTACTTGCACCGTAGCAGATGTACCGGTATTTATTTGAACCACAGCTTCATCATCTGTGTCTGGTATAGCATTTCCATCTCCTGTGGTAATGGACCAAGCATAGGTAGTACCTAGACTTTTGGTGGCATTGAGTGTAAATGGATCTCCGATACAAAATTCAAGATTATCAGGTGAAATACTCGGAATGACACAGTTTTGATTGGTGAAAACGCTAAGATTAGTAGTAGCACTTGTCGTAATGTTTTGTGTCAGTGCTAAATCCGGTTTAGCATCTCCATTGACATCTGCTATAGAGATAGTTCTAGTGAATTCTGTCGTGTTTAGTTTGATAGGTGTGCCAAAGGAAATAGATCCTGAGGATGTGTTATCAACGATATAAGCACCCCCATTTATACTAGCTATTGCAATGTCGAGCAAGCCATCTCCATTTAGATCACCTAATTCGATACCTTGAGGAACGCTGGTTGCAATGTTAATAGTGGTAGGAGTAGTGAAATTGAAGGTGATATCTCCATTAGAACTTGTGTTTTTATAGACTCTCACTCTTCTTAATTGGCCACTTGTTGCTGCTAAATCTATCAGCCCGTCATTATCAAAATCGCCTAACGTAAGATTGTCTCTAGAGGAATTCTGTTGAATTCCTTCCTCTAATTCGAACTTGATCTGACCAATACCACTTATATTCTTAAGTATATATATACCGCTGTTTCCTGCTTGAAAAGCAAGAGTAGCTATGTCTGGTAGTTTATCTCCATTCAAGTCAGCGACTTCAAGAGATCCGGTGGAAATTGTATTCCCAACACTAATCTCTGTAGGAGAATCAAAACTGATTACACCTGCATTTGTGGTATTTCTAAAAACATGAATGGTGTTATCCAATGTATTTCCAACTACTAAATCAGCTTTTCCATCCCCATCAATGTCTGCTATTTTCACCCTACGTGGTGTTCTATTTATACCGTTTGAAGTTGGTAATCTCAGGGATAAACTACTTTGATATGCGATACTTATACCAGCACCACTTGTATTTTTATAAACAAAAATTTGCTTTACATTTTGACTATTACTTGTAGTAAATACTAAATCGGGCTTCCCATCATTATCTACATCTCCGCAAGTGACTGCTGTATATCCACCAATATTCTCACTATTCTGGATGTTAGCGACTTTAGTAAACTGTGTGTTTGAAAAGGTACTTTGATTTTGAAAAAGAGTAATCTCCTCTTGGCCGAAGTTAACCTGCTCAATAATATTGTGCGCAATTACTGCATCATTAAGGCCGTCTCCATTAAGATCACACAAGCAAATATCTGAGCCATCTACTCTATCAGTGGAGAGTAAGTACTCATTACTGAAATTCGAAATTTCATCCCCACTAAATGAGAGGAAGAATTTCTTGCTTGATTGTGTGATTAAATTATTATTTAAAACGCTTATTTTGCTATTGCTTGCTCCTGCAGGAACCAACACTTTTAGTGTGTTGGCAGTACTTGAGCTTACAGTTGCCTCCACTCCTCCAAAGAAGACCCTGGCACCAGCAAGGTTAGATCCTGAAATGGTAACCATTTGATTCACTTCTACATATGTAGGGGAGAAGTCATTAATAACTGGCTTTTGGCCAATTACCAAAAAGGGAAGGAATAATATAATTATTAATAGTTTCCTCATTATTCAGTCACTTGAAGTACCCAAACCTTACTGAATTTGGATTGTTTTCTTAATTCATTTTTACGTCTTCGAGCTTGCTCAACATTACCTGATTGGTATATGACCGTGTAGTAATATCCTCTTGCTGATGAGTATCCTACAATGGTATCATGAAACCCACTTAGAAAGAGTTCATCACTAAAGTCTTCAGCATTTTGGAAAGAAGAAAAAGCTCCAGCAATTACAAAATTCCCTGCAGGCAACTCAAGGAGGTTGTCCCCGCGCTTCACTGTGGCATAATCAGAAGCTTGAGCGAGTTCTTCATGACTTCTAAAGTCCTCTGTTAACTCAGGATCTCCCTTCTCAATTTCTTTATGCTCCGTTTCAGTAAGCTCTGGATTGGCAGCAATTGTTGCTGCTTGCTTTTCATTAATTACTTTATCCCATTTAACGATATTTTCAACCGATCCATCTTCTTTCTTTTTCTCGTATTTAACTCCGACCTCT
>CAYGTD010000459.1:0-2330 GCA_964352725.1 uncultured Roseivirgaceae bacterium | reverse complement strand
TTTCAACTTTGATGATGGAGTTGCTTACGACAATGTTTCATTTGATGTTGGTGCTTTGGAAACCACTCCAGAAGCAATTGCATTTGGAAATGATGGTTCAAGTCTTTTTGCACTGGGTATTTCAAATGATGAGATCATTGAATACACCATTAACATGGAAAACTTTGAAGAAGCGGCTTCAAATATAGGATCGGTAAATGGCTCAATGAAAATTACCTTGTTCGGCGATTCATTCGTTAATGCAGGAAGCAATTTAACGCTGGGATCACATTATACATTACCTAATCTTCCATCAGGTTTGGTTCCAACCGTGGCGGTTGATGCTGAAGGAAAAGAAGCCAGTTTAACTTTAGCAGGGCAGGCAGAAAATCATCAGACAGCAAACGATGTTTCAGCCTTGCAGATTTCATTTCTTGACGCTGCTTTTGCAACGTTAGATGCATCATTGATTGACAATAGTACTGCTACTACTTCTCAAGAAATTCAATTCATTGATAACCCTTTCTTAACTTATTCAGGGTCTGGATTTACGGAAGTAAGTGCAAACGATGGCTCAGTTAGTGGCTCAATTAATATAGGAGTAGATGGAGATATATTTACTAGCGCGGGCGGATCGTTTAATTACGGTGTAGAGTATACGATTACCAACTTACCTTCGGGGCTTAATTCTTCCTTAGTTATAGCCGGAGACGGCTTATCAGCCACATTGTCTTTTTCTGGGCAATCCAACGATCATGAAAATGAGGATGATGTCACAGGGCTAATTTTCACTTTCGAAAATTCTGCTTTCCAATCTGCTGACGCTTCTAAGGTGGTGAAAGCAATAAATGGCGATAGTGAGAGAGGAATTGATTTTGAAGATCGTCCACTGATTACGTATGGTTTTTCTGCACTTGAGACGGAAGATTTGAATATCGTCTCTAATTATCGGGGAGCAACAGCCGGCCTATCTGGTGATGAATTTCAACCAACAGGCTTAACTTTCAACGGTGATGGTACTAAAATGTACATCGTTGGGGAAAGTGGAGATGAGGTCAATCAATATAGTTTGACTGATGCGTTTGATATTACACAAGGTATCTCTAATGATGGAGGCCCATTCACAATAGCGGAAGATTCGCAACCAAAAGATGTGATGTTTAGTGATGATGGACAAAAGATGTTTATTCTAGGCGATGCGAATAATTCAATATATCAGTATAGCCTTTCCAATCCGTTTGATATTACCTCAGGGGTTACTTATGATAATATCTCTTTAGATATAACTGGTCAAGAAAGTACTCCTGAGGGATTTGCTTTCGGTCAGTCAGGCTCTAAGCTTTATGTCATTGGAACAAATGGGAGTGGTACACCCAATGTTGATGAAGTGAACCAATATTCACTTACAAATCCATACGATATTTCATCGGTTTCTTTTGATGGGACCCCATTCACAATATCCGAAGATCATTTCCCAACCGATTTGTTTTTCACCTCAGATGGTAATACCATGATTGTAATTGGAGATGGAACAGACGTCATTCTTAAATATTCACTATCAAGTTCATTTGAGACAACATCCGGAGTAACTTTTGATGGAAATTCTTATTCAATTTCTAGCAACAGTGCTAATGGGGAAGGATTATATTTTGATAATGACATGCAGACCATGTTTATTTTAACAGGATCCATTGGAGGAAGAAAAGTAGCGCAATATGCTGTGGGGCAAGGAGGGTTTGAAGAACGAATTGCTGGTAATGGCGAGGTGAGAGGATTACTTTCCCTAAGAATTACTGGTGATAAATTTACTTCTCAAGGGAGCACTTTAAGTACGCCTTCTGACTATGTGATTACCAATTTACCGAGCGGATTATCTCCTTCATTAGATGTAGCGAGTGATGGTTTCTCTGCTATTTTAACATTGAGTGGTAATGCTGCAAATCATCAGGAAATGGACAACATTACAGATTTGCAATTTGATTTTACCGACGATGCATTTGCTGTAGTGAATGCTGCCAATATTGGAAATGCTGAAAATACGAACAGCGGATTTGGGATAAGCTTTATTCAGGGGATCACTTGGGATGGCTCGGTTTGGTCCAATGGCTCTGGCCCTTCGGGAGGTGCAGATGATGTAATTATCGCTGGAGATTATAGTGTTGGAACTGATGGGTATTTTGATTCTCGCGATTTAACAATCAATAGCGGAGCAACCATGACGGTGGATGGAGAAAGCTCTTTAGTACTTCAAAGAAACCTAGTCAATAATGGTACTATTATAGTAGAATCAGGGTCCTCATTATTGGTGAATAGCCCGAACACCATCACAGGGAATGACATCACGTTCAAAC
>CAYGTD010000458.1:0-2333 GCA_964352725.1 uncultured Roseivirgaceae bacterium | reverse complement strand
GATTCAATACCTTCCACATCCTCACAGATTCGCTGAAGTTCTAGCGCCACTTGATTGGTTCGTTCTAGAGTGGCTCCTGGAGGTGTCTGAATAATGGCATAAATAGTTCCTTGATCTTCGTTAGGAATGAAACCCGATGGGAGCACTTGATTTTCTAGAAAAATTCCTACTCCAAATGCGATGAGGATACCAAATGTGAGGACTCTTCGATTCACGATGAGTCTTAACAGCCCGACATATCTCCCGGTCAATTTTTCAAAACCACTATTAAAAGCATCTAACCCTTTATTAAGTAGGGATTTCTTCTTCTGTTTGCCATGATTGTTTTTCAAAAGCATAGCACAAAGCACTGGTGTAAGGGTCAGTGCGACGATCGCCGAAAGGATGATGGAGCTGGCCATGGTAATAGAGAACTGTCTGTAGAATGTACCGACAGGCCCAGGCATAAATGCAATAGGAAGGAATACGGAAACCATTACCAGCGTAATAGCGATGATAGCACCACTGATTTCACCCATTACTTCTTTCACAGCATTGTATGGAGAAATATTCTTTTCGTGCATCTTGGCATGAACTGCTTCCACTACAACGATAGCATCATCTACCACAATACCTATGGCTAATACCAATGCAAATAGGGTGATCAAGTTGATAGATAAACCAAAAACTTGAAGGATAAAAAATGCACCAATAAGCGATACTGGTACAGCTATAATTGGGATAAGTGTAGATCGCCAATCTCCTAAGAAAAGAAAAACTACAATCGCTACCAATATGAATGCATCTCTCAGTGTATGAGTTACTTGCTCAATTGAAGCATCTAGGAAGTTGGATACATCATAACTGATTTTGTAATCCATTCCTGGAGGAAATAAATCTTCCATTTCCTTCAGTTTACTCTTTACTTCTGCGATTACATCGGAGGCATTACTCCCCACCGTTTGCTTTAATACAATAGATGCGGCTGGAAATCCATCTAAATTGGAATAGATATCGAAAAATTCGCTACCAAGCTCCACTTCCGCAATGTCTTTTAAGTGAATAATTTCACCTTCTTCATTTTCTCGTATAATGATATCCTCATATTGTTCAGGTTTGTTATATCGTTCTTGATACACTAAAACATACTCTAGTGCTTGTGCTTGTTTGCCAGAACTTTGACCTAGTCTACCTGGTCGTCCAATAATGCTTTGCTCTAGCATAGCCTCCATTACTTCTTCTGCTGATATTTTATAAGCACGCATCCTGTCTGGCTTTAGCCATACTCTCATAGCGTACTGACGACTACCCAATATTTGCGCTCTTGCTATTCCTTTGATTCGTTGGATCTCAGGAATCATATTCACATTAGCATAGTTGTACAAAAATTTCTCATCAGCGTCTCTGTCGTCGCTGTAGAGATTGACATACATCAACATACTTGGTTGTATAGGAGTGATAATTACTCCTTCTCGCTGAACTAAAGGAGGAAGCAATGGCATTACCTGATCCACTCTAGTTTTTACTTGTACTACCGCTTGATTAGGGTCTGTGCCAGGTTCAAAGACTATTCTTATGGTTGCTTCACCAGCACTCGTAGCATCGGAAGATATGTAGCGCATTCCTTGTACACCATTAATTGCTTGCTCCAATGGAATAAGTGTAGAATTGACTAAAACCTCTGCACTAGATCCTGGATAGGCAATAAAAATATTGACAGTGGTAGGAGCTATCTGAGGAAATTGAGATATCGGTAAACTTCTGATGGCCAATCCACCAGTAAACAAGAGTAGAACTGAAATGACAATAGCCAATACAGGTCTGTGTATTATTCTGCTAAAAAACATTACTTCTTTGTTTTTGGGTGGATGTAATTATTCTGCATGAAGTTGAAGCTTCGAAATAGCCGTTACCGGATCTAAAAACTCAATATTAACTGAGTCTTTGTCTCTCACCTTTCGAAGACCATCAAGAATAATTCTATCGGTTTCTTTAAGACCAGATCTTACAGCATAAAGATGTGGCAGTTCGGCACCAGTTGTGATTTCTCTAGATCTCACAATATTATCTTCACCCACCACAAAAACATACTTCTTATCCAATATCTCAAATGTGGTTTTTTGAGGAATTAGTAAAGCTCCTTTAAGAGCTGCTTGTACTAAAACATTGCCTGTTTCACCATGTCTCAATAATCCTTTTTGATTTGGGAAGGTGGCTCTAAATGCAATATTTCCTGTTTCATTGTTAAAGTCAGCTTCTATTGTATTAACCTCTCCTTCATTTTCAAAAAGCTTATTATTGGCCATCATCAATTTCACTTTCAATGGACTTTTGTTATCTGAACTTAGCTGGAT
>CAYGTD010000457.1:0-2334 GCA_964352725.1 uncultured Roseivirgaceae bacterium | reverse complement strand
GATTTCATGAGCAATTCCGGCAGTTATTTCGCCTAAGGAGGCCATCTTTTCAGACTGTATAAGCTTTTCCTGAGCAGTTTTCAATTTGTCGTATGCTCTTTCCACTTTCCTTTTACCTCGCTGCTTCATCCTATTGTTTCGATAAAGTGCAAAGGCGATGATTGATAAAGCAATAATGCTTCCCAAGAAGGTGTTCTGCTTGATTTTATCATTAAGTGCTTTTTTCGCTTGCTCAATTTCTAACTCCCTGAGTTTTAAATCAAAATCATTGAAACTACGGATGGACTGTTCTTGAATGATGTACTTCAAACTATCTTTTGCAATGTTGCTCTTCATAGCATACTGCAGAGCCATTTCTGCATCAATAGGTGAGTAGAGCTCGAGTAAGTTATTATTTGCTTCGATTATAAATATGACGCTTCTTGATTTTTCAGCATTTTGAAGGGCTTTTTCAGCAAAATGAAAGGCAGAATCTCCCTGATTATCTTTCGCATAAAGTCTCGACATGTCTAGGTAAGTCATGGTTAAACTTATATCGTCTCTATATTTGATTGAAGACTCAATAGATCTTTTGTAAAATTGGAGTGCTTGCTTTTTTTCGTTTGACCTAGCATGCATCTTGGCAATGACCCGAAGTGGGTAAGGAGAGCTATAGTGTTCATTTACCATTTTTTCATAAGCCTCTTTAGCAAAGAAATTGGAGGAATCTGGGTGACCTATTTTCTCATACCAATCTGATAATTGAGCATAATTGAGTATCAATTGGAATTCATCATCACTTTTCACTTCCACAGCCATTTTTATTGCATAGATGGCATCACTGTATTTCTCAGAAGATGCGAGTACTTCACCGTAAGCGCTGTAGGCCTTTCGTAAAAGTTGTTGGTTCCCCAATTTCTTTGAAAGGCTAATTGCCATTGAAGAATATTCGTACCCCTTCACAAAATCTCCAATTACAGAGCTCACCAGAGCAAGTGTAAGGAGTGAGTTGATTTCTCCATGATCATAGTTGTTTTTTCTGGCTATTAATAAAGCGTTTTTGGCATAAAAAATACCAGAATCGTATTTTGAAATCCAATAGGAGTCAGCTAATGAATTGAGTAGCTGAACAGTGGTGGTGTCTTGTTCTGCAATGAAGAGTTCCAACTTAAGACTATCACGATAGGCTTTTTCGGTGATGTTGATCTGCTGGGCTATCCCGAGGCGGTAGAACAACAAAATGAATAAGCAGATAAATACTGATTTACTCATATGATTGGCAAGTTGATGATGAATTCAGAACCTTCTCCTTCTTTACTTTCAACTTTTATAGATCCGCCATGACCTTTGGTGATGATGTCATAGCTTAAGGAAAGTCCCAGTCCAGTACCTTCACCTGTTGCTTTGGTAGTAAAGAAGGGTTGAAATATTTTGACTTTGATGTTGTCCGATATTCCAGCTCCATTGTCTTTGACAATAAGATCTATACTGTCGTTTTTATTTATGGTTAACACTTCAACAATTGGAGAATAGTCATTGTCAGATGCTTTTGATTTTTGGGAAACGGCATGGAAAGCATTATTGATGAGGTTTAGGATCACCCGTCCTAGATCTTGAGGCACCACATTGACCTTAGGCAAGGTCTTATCCAATGTACATTTAAAATCAGCGTTGAAGGACTTGTCTTTAGCTCGTAACCCGTGATAGGAGAGGCGAAGGTATTCATCTGCCAATGCGTTGAGATTGGTCAATTCTTTTTTACCATCCCCTGTTCTTGAGTGCTGAAGCATGCCTCTCACAATATCTTCGGCACGTTTTCCATGATGAATGATTTTTTGTTCATTGGCTTTCAGATCAACTAAAAGCTCTTTGACTTCATCCATATCGCCACTTTCTAATGCTTCACTCAGTTCGTCGATTAGCTCTGATTAGAGATCGGAGAAATTGTTAACAAAATTTAGAGGATTTTGTATTTCGTGGGCGATACCGGCGGTCAGTTCGCCTAATGAGGCCATTTTCTCCGCATGCACCAGCTGCGTTTGAGTGGATCTAAGCTCTCCTAAAGCATTTTCTGCCATATGTTTTGCTTTTTCTAAACTCATGAAATCTTCATATCTAGAATAAGCGATGGAAAAGTCATCTGCAATGTCCTGAATCAACTCCATGTGATCCTCTGATAAGAAATGATCGGTCCCTATGTAAAGCATTCCTTGTTTGAAGGGAACAAATTGGAGAAACAAGCGCTCAGGTGGTGTCTCATCGTGTTGATATTCTTTAACATTAGGAATCAGACCCTGTTCTAAAAGATCTTTGGACCAAGCAATGAATTCCTCACGATCCCATTCATCTTTATAA
>CAYGTD010000456.1:0-2377 GCA_964352725.1 uncultured Roseivirgaceae bacterium | reverse complement strand
AAGAAGAGTTGTAATAAGTGCTGGATTCCATGTGTTAGATCGAGCCATTAGCGCTACATCTTTTACCATTTCCTCCGCATCCATCAAAAGTGCCGCGGCAAAATAGGAAGCTTTAAAATTGTTGAGCAGTTTTTCGAAAGAAGCCTCCTTATTGAGCTTTGTTTCATAAGGTCGTTCTTTAAGTTGCAAATACTGAAATCCTATTTCTTTAGCGAGAATAAAGTTTTCCTGCACGTCAGATAATCCTTTATTTAAATAAATAACTTTTTTATCTGTCTGAAAAAACGATCGAAAAGACGCGAGTTTTTTGTGCTTACTTAGTGTAATGCGATTAATCGTAATGTCATATTCTTGACGAAGGATATCTTCCAATTCCTCATACAATACAGGTACTTTGCTTTTTAGATTTACTCCCTCTTTAAACGTCTGCACTTGTTCTTCCAACTCTGGAAAATAGTTATCATGCATATCCTGATACGATCGAAGAGCCACACGATAAAAATGCTCTTTATCAATTTGATAGGATCGTACCATTTTTAAAATGGTACTAATAAACGCGCTAAACCGGTCAGGAGAATTACTAAAAACATCGATCAATTTCTCTGTACTAATCCCAAATTCATCTAATGGAAAAAATTTAAAGAACCCAGAGTTGAGCAAATCAATCACAGGCCGCAATTTTTTATTAGACCGAGTACTCACCAACTCATCATAATCTAGCCCAAACGCCTGTGCCAAAGCGCTGATCTTATCGGGCTTAGGATACTTTTTCCCCTTTTCAATGTCATTTAGATAAGAGACGGATAGTCCAGTAGAAGCAGATAACTCCTGATAGGAAATCTTTTTTTGCGAGCGCAAATGTTTGATTTTGAAGCCCAGAATAAGTTTTACAATATCATTATCACTAATCATGATTTCCCAGTTGTTATCAACCGCTAAATTAAATCTAAAAAAGTAAAATATTTTATTAGCGGAATTTCCGCTTTTAGAATAAATTAATATATTTGGAGAAAATTATTCAAATATGTCACAACTCTATATTCTACCAGAAAGACTCATAAGCTATCAAGATGTCTATACAGACGAGGTTCTTATAGCGCTCGAGGCGCTCGCCTCGCTGAATCAAGAGCAAAAGCACTTGATGAAAAAAAGAAATGACCGAAGAGCAAAACGAATTGTCAATAAGGAAAAGCCTGACTTTCTTCCCGATAATCAGTACATCGGTGATGAACTATTGTCAGTACATTCCATTAGGTCTGGCGATTTTGAGTGTAGTGAAATACCACAAGCATTAAAAAAACAATGGATTCAGGGAACAGGACCTGCCGCCAAGCCAAACGCTCCATTGGAGTCAAGTATCAGGAACGTTGCATATGCACTCCTCTCTGGAGCGGATGGTTGGATGTTTGATGGAGAGGATGCCTTAGGCCAGATTAACGCTATGTCATTGGACAACCAGCGGAATCTCAAAATGGCCATTCACCGAGATTCATTATTTCTAGATGTGGCCGAAAAGGTCTCCATAGAAATGAACAAATGGAGCCAAGGATTTTTTGGAAAAGACATTGTTAAAAACTGGGAAGAACAACTGGATTTCACCACGCTAATTTTCAGAGCCCGAGGACTTCATTTGGATGATCGCCATATCGTAACAGCATCTGATGAGTCCTTTTCGGCCTCCATTGTAGATGTTACACTTTTTGTTGTAAATAACTACAAAGCGCTTTTAGAGGTCGGCGCTCCAGTTGTCTTGTATTTACCTAAAATTCAAACAGCAGAAGAAGCTTCATTTTGGAATAAGATTCTTACCCATCTTGAAGATCACCTTGAACTTAAAACAGGAACGATAAAAGTTTATGTTTTAGTAGAGCAATTGGAAGCGACATTCCAATTATTAGAAATCAGAGCAGCGCTAGGACTTCATTTTGTTGGCTTCAACACAGGCAGATGGGATTACATCAACAGTGTAGCTGATGCCCTATGTGGTATAGCTGATTTTATCAATCCAAACATTGAGTCCATTACGATGACGTATGCTTATATGGCAGCATATGAAGACCGTGTCAGAAAAGTAGTCAACACACCGGACAAAAACGGAAATTTCAGCCTTTGGCAAGGAGGGATGGAACCAAATATTCCAGTAGGCTCACCAGAAGGTGTAAAAGCAAGTATGGAAAAGGCGCTAAATGGAGCTAAAAGAGAGCAAGCTGCCGGAGCTTCTGGCAAATGGGTGGCGCATTGGAAAATGGTGCACATCATCCGACCGGTCTGGGAAGAAATTGGTGAGGAAAACCAGCTTGGTAAAGACTTTGGTAAGCTCACTTTCACGGAGAAAGATAAGCAAGCATTAATGTCGCTAGCTACTGCACCTTTGACC
>CAYGTD010000455.1:0-2389 GCA_964352725.1 uncultured Roseivirgaceae bacterium | reverse complement strand
CTCAAGCGGAATAAACTGTTTGTAGTGCTCAAATCGTTCAAAAATCTCTTTTACGTAATTGAAGGGCTCTAAACCTCGGACATAACCATGCTTGATTATGGGCTTATTGAAATTTTTAGGAGAGCTTAATGCTAAAACCATTTTCTCTACATTATCAGTCCATATGGCAGGATTTAGACCATTATGTTCTGCTAATCGCTGTGCGTCCTGCATGTGTCCATAACCGCAATTGTAAGCGGCTAGCATAAATTTAATTCGAGTCAACGAATCAGGAATGTTAGAAAATTTTTCTGAAAGCCAACTTAGGTAGGCAGTTCCTCCACGAATGCTTTGTGTAGGGTTGTTCAAATTGCGTATCCCTAGTGATATTGATGTTTATTGCATCATCTGCATCAATCCTTTGGCTCCTGCACATGAATTTGCTTTCGGATCAAATCGGGATTCCTGATAAATTTGAGAAGCCAAAAGACGCCAATCCCATTTGATCTCTTTCGCATATTTCTTTATTATTTCATCGTATTCGCTGATTTGTCTATTGTTTAAACTATAAAAATCGCTGCTTGATCTACTTGGAAAGTTTCGCTTATTCTTGAAGTATTTATTATAAGTAACATTATAATTGGTTTGCTTCCTTTCAGATAATATCCACTCATTTACAGCTTTTCTGAATTCGGGAGATTTTTTTCGGGTAACCCAAGCAATACGTTGTGAAAAAGAAACCGGGACATCTATCTTCAATATCGGGTGATAAGAGGCATTAATTTTAGCGAGGTTTTCATCCGCAATGGTGTATTTGACTTTCCCTTCTATGACCATCTTGATGATTTCATCGGTAGATAAGTGACTATCCAAAGTGTCAATGTAGATCGTACCTCCAATTTCGTTGGATAGACTTCTCATTCGTTCTGAATATGCTGAATTCCGTAGGATGGAAACAGTATCATTAATGAGTTCTATCGGATCATGAATCAGTTGTTTTTGTAAAGCACTCCATTCTATATCAAGGTAATTGTCTGGTTGTTTTTGAACAAGCACCTGCCGAGTCAAATAAAGGTATTCGGTAAAATCAACCTCCCATTTTCGTTCGTTAGTCACCGTCATACCATGTGCTATAAGGTCTACATCCCCTCTATTCAATACCGCAAATTCCGTATCAAGATCGGTGGAGATAACCAGTTCCAGTTTCAAGTCAAGATGTGCTGCTAATTGTTCCAATAATTCATATTCAAACCCCATGGGATCCCCCTTATAAAGGAAATAGCTAGTGCTACTGTAGATCATCAACGCTCTTAGTATGCCGTCTTTTTTGATTTCTTCAAGGTCTCTGTCAACGGAGTTCTCTACAATCCAATTCACCTCCGTTTCATTTGCCTCTGAATCCGAAAGATTTAATAGTGACTTTGCAACAATTTGATTCTTTAGAGAATCTGTTGAAGCCTCACAATCACAAGGAACTGTGGATTGACAGGAAGTAAAAACTAGTAAAACCAGAAGTAAGATCGTGTGATACTGATGGTTTCTTCTTTGCTCCATTTTATTAAAAATAAACTTAAAATCATCAAAATCCCAAATTGGAAATCCTTTGAACGTAAGGCATGGTTGGTATTGTGAAGAAAAGAAAAGGCTAATCGTCTCTAACTAATTGTTCGCTGCGCAATTAATCAGGAATTTGGTGAGTCTTGATAAGGGTGAAGGCCAAAATCATTTCTGCTAGTGGTTATAAGGATATTCAAACACTGCAATCCATCACCTTAAAGTAATATTTCAACTCAAAATCGCTTTGATCACCTCATTCGTAACCTCATTCGTACTCGCAGTACCGCCAAGGTCTCTTGTGAGTACATCCCCATTTAACGTGATACTTTCAATGGCATCCATCAATATAGAAGCAGCTTCCGTTTCCCCCAAATGTTCTAGCATCATTTGAGCTGTCCAAAAGCTTGCAATAGGATTAGCTATATTTTGACCTGCAATATCTGGGGCACTCCCATGAACAGGTTCAAACATACTAGGAAATTGTTTTTCGGGATTAAGATTAGCTCCTGGGGCGATTCCAAGCCCTCCTACTACTGCCGGTCCAAGATCAGATAAAATATCTCCAAAAAGGTTACTTGCAACCACCACATCGAACCAATCTGGGTGTTGCACAAATTGTGCACAAAGGATGTCGATATGAAATTTGGATTGGTCGATTTCGGGATACTCTTTGCCAATTTCAGCAAATCGCTCATCCCAATAAGTCATCGTATGAATGATTCCATTTGATTTTGTTGCACTGGCCAATTTTTTATCTCGCTTCTGCGCTAAATTAAAAGCGTATTTCATTACTCTATCCACTCCCATTTTGGTGAATACAGATTCTTGAACAACAGTTTCATAAGGTGTGCCC
>CAYGTD010000454.1:0-2389 GCA_964352725.1 uncultured Roseivirgaceae bacterium | reverse complement strand
TCCTAGCACCAATGCACCAATCAAAAAACTCAATGCTTTTCCTAGGCCTTTTTCATAATAATCCGCTGCTATCTTCATTCCAATTGGATAAATACCCGCTAGGAAAAAGCCTGTAAAAAAACGAAAGAACAATATTTGAAAAAAAGAGAGGCCACTTACTGTAATAAGGACGTTGCAAAACGCTCCAAGTAATGCACTAATAAAGAATACCCTAGAAGGGTTGAATCGGTCAGCAATCGTAAAAAATGCGTAAAAAAGCGTCCCGATAATAAATCCAAACTGCACAGAAGAAGTAACATATCCAAGATCTGATTCCTGTAGGTTTAATATGATAATTAGATCTGGCATCACCGCATTTCCAGCAAACCAAAGTGAGGTGCACATGAACTGTGCAAGAACAATTAATGGCAATATGAATTTCTGATGGTTCATCTACGCAAAGAACCAAAAATCTTGAACAGGTTGTTTATTCCAATTTTCAAGCTCCTTTCGAATGACTTCTTTGTCTTCGGGTGAAGCAACTACCACGATTATTTGTGGATTTTCTAGATTGGGAATCACATTAAAATCTTCCATGATTATGCCATACACGTCTTTACCAATTTTTCGCTCATTGTCACACACCCAGTGAAAAGAGTCCTCCTTTTTTAGAATCAATTTTGCAAAGTCCTTACCATTTCTCCCAGCTCCCCAAACTACCAAAGGTCTACTTGAATCCCTATCCAACTCATAGAAATAGCGAAGCTTCATGTCGAAGTACCTGTTGTCTTTATACTCCTCCCATGTTCTGGATATTCGATTGGATCGGTCGCGCCAGTGATGAAGTACTTTGTCAATACCGACAACTTTCAATCCATCTCTGTAAAACCGAAAACATAAGTCATAATCTTCAGGATAGATCTCTGGATCAAAAGCACCTACTGTGTCAAAATCCTCTTTATGAATAATCCAGCAATGCGAAGGAATCACGCACTCTTGGTAAATTTCTTGATAGTGAGTTCCGTTTTTCGCTACTTCATTCAGCCATTCCTCGTATCGGCGAAAGCCTCCTCCAACTTCCCCTTCATCTACAAAATGCTCTGTACCACCAGCGATGATGGTTCCCTTTCCATATTTCAACCACTCATTAACTAACACTTCTATTTTGTCAAGCGGCATTTTATCATCCGAATCCATCCGATTGATAAGCTCTCCTCTTACATGTTGATAGCCTTCTTTTAATGTTGGAATTAATTTGTGTCTTTTGCTATGAAAAACTTTTATCCTTGGATGCTTTGCTGAATATTCATTCAAGATTTCAGGAGTTAGATCAGAAGAATGATCGTTCACAGCTATCAATTCCCAGTTGGGATATGTCTGATTGATGATGGAATCAAGGCAATCTGGAAGATACGGTTCTGTATCCTTTACCGCCATGATGATGGAAACCAAGGGTTGATTATTCATTAGGCTTCAAGTTAGCATTCCAGTACTTAGTGCCGTATTCATCTACAGACAAATGCAGTGCAAACCGAATCCACATGATGATATCAAACCAACAAACTTTGAAAAACCCATTTTCTTGAAATCTTCTAGGAGAGGTTTTTACAGGAGCTTTTATCAAGCAAAGCTTACCCATTTTCTTCAGTTCTTGGCAGAAATAAGCAGTCTCCATAAGTCGTTTTTCTGGGAAGCCACCTACTTTATCAGCCGTCTCCTTTTTGCAGAACATGGCTTGGTCTCCGTAATAGATCTGACTAAATCGATATCGAATGCGGTTGAAGAATTCTATGACCTTAAATTTCCAATTGGTGCCTGAAAAAGCAAACTCAAATGCACCGCCAACTACATTTTGCTCTTTCAGTTTCTGTGAAATTAATAGGTCGAAATGTTTCGGAAGAATGGTGTCTGCATCTAAAAATAAAAGGAAATCTCCTTTCGCTTTTTCAATACCGAAATTGAGGCTTTCATATTTTTTGAGTTGAAAATCTGGTCTATAAAAAGTTAATATGTTGAGTTCTTTCACAGATTCTAGCGTTTTATCAGTACTTCCCGCATCTACAATGATGATTTGTAATTCCTCTGGTCTACCAGCTTTCTTCAACAAATCAATTATCTCTTTTCTTAAGAAAAGTTCCTCGTTTAACGTAGGGATAATGATGGATAGGGTTGGATTCAATGTTTGAGTTTTTTAAAAAAGATCTACAAAAACGAAGGTAAAAAGAAATGGCAATTCTATTTCATCTTACCCTGCCATTCAGGTTTTGATGGAGATCTTTCGCTGTGCTCAGGAAGACACTCCAAGTTAGCGTTATCAATACTTTTACATATTCGCGTCTATTTTGCTTTATGATGAAGCGTGAAGTATTCCACACGATCTTTCATCTCCTAAAAAATGGGTATATTGATG
>CAYGTD010000453.1:0-2394 GCA_964352725.1 uncultured Roseivirgaceae bacterium | reverse complement strand
TCGCGCAATGTCGTTAAAAAATCAGCCTGCTCCTGAGCGCTGACTTGTTGCTGGTCACCGCCAAGGTTCGAAGAGCACCCAAAAAGGAGTAAGCTGATCGTGATGCCTAGGAATGTTGTCATTGCATGGAGTGATTTTCTAGATAAATTCATAATCTTCCTTTGAATTGAACTCTTACTTCAAGCATCAAAATGTATAAAAAAGATATAAATTGTATACATTCATCTGCGGAGATAACTATAGCAACGAATGTACCACCATGAAATATTTGTAACTATACGAAAAAAAAGAATAAAAAAATGGTAAGAAATGCCTTTTTGTTGGATTTTCGTACAGTCTGGCGGAGAACACTACTAAAAGAGTATAAGGTAGATAAAATAAGAATACACTTAGTAGGGAGTGCCTAACGCTGAAGCGTAGGATAAATACCATCTATCTAGGAAGTTCGAAGCACACTCTATTTTATTAATAAAAGGTCAGGTGGCGGGGCAATTGGCGCGATTAAATCAGTTTCGTCCTTAATATGCGGCTCTCCCAACCCAGGCAGCTAGGTCGTGAAGCAAAGCTAATCACTTCTTCCTCAGACTATCAGATCACACTTGATGAAATGATGCGCCTTTGAAAAATGGACTGGCATCTGAACTATAGGCAGCCAAATTCATCGCCGTTGTCATCCACCCAAAAATCACCACTTAGACCATCCGGTGCCATTGTGCAGCAGACCGCCTTCGTAATATCATCATTGATTTCAGTATAAGCCCCCACGCTATTGTCGAATTTGTAGCAGGAGCCGCTGATAGATAGCTTTGTAATCTGACCAGGCTGATAGGGTAGTGGATTCCCATCCCGATCAACGAGTACGCTAAAATCCTGTGCGGTGAGGTTGCTTGAAAGAAGTAAGCTTAGGGTGAAGATAAATATTGTAAAAACTCCAAGCATTTTTGATTTTTCTATTATCATTTTCATTCTCCTCAGTTTTAGATTGATCTCTGTTTGGCTGTTGAAGACGTGAATGAGCAAGACAAATGCCAAGCTATAAGTATTGATTAAAAAGGGATTTTATTTAATTTGGGTTCAATCTGACCAAGGTGCGGGAAACTATTGTTTCAAATCTGGACGTTTACGGACCTCGGCAAGAGACCCAACGAGAGCAGTGTCTTTATTCCCATCCGCTGAAATTTTCTTAGCAAACCAAGCTGACTTTTTTGCGCATTCTCAAACCCAGTGGGTTGGTAAGAGGCAGATAATATTAAGTAAATTCTTGGCATGAATATTGAACTTTCACTGCATTCAGAATGTTGATGGAGGTTCACCTTGAGAATGCTTGAAAATGTCTCAACAATTGCTGTTTTGGCTACTCTCTTTGCAGTGATATCGAGTCCCGCCAGCTGCGCATTTGCTCCTGGAGATAGCTCTGGCGTTGTCAGTTTTGTTGGGCTAGGCAATGCCGCCGATGAGAATGGTGAAGGTCCCGGCGAAGGCCAGTTAGCACTCCTTTCTTTGAGTCCAAATTCAGGACCTTCCAATATGGTCGTCACTCTCACTGGACAGAACCTGACGGTTAACTCGGGAGTCGAAAAAGTTACCTTTAATGGCGTACCTGCAACAATTATCAGTGCCATTACCGATGAAACGTTAGACGTTCGTGTTCCCGCCTTGCCTCAATTACCCGCAGATCCCATAGATATAGTTTATGATCGGGGTGATGGTCAAACGACTTCGCTAGAAGCGGCTTTTCAATATTCTTCGGTTGCACCTTGCAGCTACCCATTTTCAATCAGCGGTCATCCAAGTTCAGCCTCCGCAGGCCTAGCATTGAATGTTATCGGTGAAGGATTTGCCGATACGCCAAATTCAACTGTCGGATCTAGTGTAGCGCCAACACAGTTTGTTTCGAGCGATCAGATTACAGTGATGATGCCTGATCTAGATAGCATTTGTTCAGAAGCGGCAGGGTGTGAGTTTACATTGCAGGTGCAAAATCCGGACGGTTGCAACGTAACCAGTCCAAATGCGATTACATACATCCCAACCATTCTCGATGACGATGGCGACGGTGTGCCTAACGATGATGACTGCGCTCCGCAGGACCCCAATAGATATCCTGGCGCTCCCGATACCCTCGATGGTAAAGATACCAACTGTCAATGGGATGCGCTCCAATGCACAGCCACCGACAATCCTGGAAATGATGAGTCGCATTTCTGTGATGATTTCGATTTGGGTATTCATTTAGGTTCGTCGAACGGTTATTCTGCATACTGCGTCCAGGTCGGTATTGTTCCAGGTCCTGGACTTGATCCAATGGAAGACGCTACCATTGAAATGGAAATTAAACGGCGAAAAAATGCTACCTCTTCAAGCAACTTCAAACCATTTTTCCACTACTCATTC
>CAYGTD010000452.1:0-2408 GCA_964352725.1 uncultured Roseivirgaceae bacterium | reverse complement strand
TCTATAATGTATAAAGATTCTAACCGCAGAGAAGAGCTTTTAAAGCTTTTAAAGCAAAATGGATCATTCGAAAACGAAGAATCAAATTTCATAAAGAAAGACGGTAGTGAATTTATTGGGCTTGAAAGTACCATTGAGCATTATGATGAAAATGGTGTTTTATTTTGGGATGGCGCAATGAGAGATGTCACCAAAGAGAGAATTGCTCAACAAAAAATCAAAGAAAATGAACAGCTGCTTCAGAGTATTAACCGCAACATAAACGAAGCACTTTACAGAAGTATATATGGCGGAGGTTTGATTTATGTCAATGACGAATTTGCCAATATGTTTGGGTTTGACAGTGTGGAAGATGTAATGAAAGCTGAATCATTAAATCTTTATAAAAATCCAAAACAGAGAGAGGCACTTGGTAAAGAAATTATTGAAAACGAATCTCTACATAATAAGGAAGTTGAATTTCGCAGAAAGGATGGTTCCCACTTTTGGGGATACTTAAATTCAATAAAGGTAAAAGGAGATAATGGTGAAGTTTATTTTGATGGAGCCATCAGAGATATTTCTCATCAAAAGAAAACAGATGAGCAATCAAAAAGAAGAGATGAGATGCAACAGCTTCTTATCGATATCTCTTCCAAGTTTATGAATCTCCCGATAGATCAATTAAAAGAATCTATTTCAGAAACCCTTGAAAATCTCGGCACATTCGTAGGTGCAGATAGAGTATATATTTTCGAGTATAGCGAGGATGGTAAAAAGTGTAGTCACACTTATGGGTGGAATAGAGATGGTATCAAACCTGTGAAAGAAGACTCCCATAATATTCCTGTCGCAGGACAACTAAAAAAACTTCATAGCAAACATTTCAGAGGTGAACATCTTTTTATTCTTGATATAAACAAGATGGAGGATGGAGAACAGAAAAAAATCTTTCAAGAGCAAGAAATAAAAAGTTTGCTTTCCGTGCCTATGATTTATGATCATGAATGCCTTGGATTTATTGGGTTCGATTCGGTAAGAAATCATGGAACTTATTCCAATGATGAAATAGTACTCTTAAAACTATTTGCTGATATGCTTTTGAATGTGGATCTAAGAACTCAAGATCAAAATAAACTAAGAAAACTTGTTGAAACTACTGCTGAACAAAACGGCAGACTGAAGGATTTTTCTTATATCATATCGCATAATTTCCGTTCCTCTGTTGCAAATATTGAAGGTCTAGTAGGTGTTTTACAAGAGGACCCTACTAATAATGAGTACATGAGCATGCTCCAAATAACTACTTCTAAACTGACCGAAGCTATTGGTAATATCAATGAGCTACTCAATTTTGAAAAGGGAGTCACGGATATGGATAGGCAGCAAACAAATGTTTGTCAAATAATTAATAATGTACTTGAGCTAAACAATAAAATAATCAAAGAAAAAGGGCTTGAGATTGAGGTGGAAGTACCTTCTGATTTAGTACTCAATACTATACCTGTATATCTTGAAAGCATATTTCATAACTTAATCACTAATGCCATCAAGTATGGTACTACTTCTACAAGAAAGAAAATCAATATTAAATCAAGAGTCCACAAAAAATTTGTAAGTTTAAAAGTGCAGGACTTTGGATTAGGGATTGATCTGAAGAAATATCAAGATAAGGTGTTTAAATTAGGGGCAAGATTTCATTCCAAAGAAGGCGATGGCCATGGAATGGGGCTTTTTATGACTAAACATCAAGTAGAAGCAATGGGCGGAAAAATAGATGTACAAAGTGAAGTAAATGTTGGTACTACATTCATTGTAGTTTTTTATGAATAATTCAGTCAAAATATTGCTAGTAGATGATGACGACATTTTCTTAATGTTGGCCAAAATCAATATTGAAAAGGTCACACCAGAAGCAACCATTTTCACCGCTTCAAATGGTGAGGAAGCGATGGAATTTCTTTTGAGTCAAGAAGTAGACGTGATTTTTTTAGACTTAAACATGCCTATAATGGATGGTTGGGGGCTTCTAGAACAGCTGAAAATGCACGATAAAAAAAATCAGAAAATATTTGTGGTGACTTCCTCTATCGATCCTAGCGATAGAAAAAAGGCGGAAGAAAATCCATTGGTAACTTCAATGGTGGAAAAACCTCTAGACGGTCAAAAGCTCACCTCTGCAATGGGTCTTTAGTCAGTAAATAATTCTAATTGGCTAGGTAGCAATTGAAAACTCATTCGGTGATAAGGAGTAGTTCCTAACTCTTTAATTCCTTCTCTATGTGCGGCTGTAGGATACCCCATATTAGTTTCCCAGCTATAACCAGAATGCTTTACAGCCAGTTCTTTCATTAAATTATCACGGTACGTTTTCGCCAGCACGGATGCCGCCGCAATCGAGTAAAATTTACAATCTCCCTTTATGATGC
>CAYGTD010000451.1:0-2438 GCA_964352725.1 uncultured Roseivirgaceae bacterium | reverse complement strand
TAAGTGCTAAGGTATCGAACGTTCCGTTTAGAAGCTCTCTAAATTCCAGTATCTCCTTAAGGCTGAGGACTAGGAATCGGTCACAATGTGGTAGGTGAATAATCTCAACATCAGGCGCATCACATTCCAGCAATTCTATGATGTCAAGTGTCATTATCTTCTTTCTAAAAACAAAAAGATCGCATAGCTTAAATGAGATTTCCTCTTGGTCAAACAAGAGCACAAATGAGTCAGTCAACTCACACTGCCCAATGGATGCGTTTTTTGTACTAAAAATTTCTTCTCTTACCATTTGCTATAGTGTGTAAAACCGGGCATGATTTGCAATACTTTCCTTTCTTCTTGGTGTATTTAAAACAGCACTCTTCTTTGAGCTTCTTCCCCTTCTTATTCTTAAGGGCGTATTCATCATACAGTTTTGAAGTCCTTTTTTCCAGTGTCGTACAACTCATGTTTACAATTCACTATTTAGATAGATTCTAAATAGACTGCAAACATAAAGTCAAAATGCCAGTGTGTCAAGCTTATTTAGAATAATTCTAAATGATTTTTATCAGTCAAATTCCTGATTCCAAACAGTGGAATCATTGGGAATGGTGATCTTGATAAAATTATGCTTAGTCGTGTTATGACATAGATTGCAAGAGCTAATTAGTAACTCATAGTTTTCAAGAAATAGGACTTCATCTTTCTGTCGAATAGCTTGCTCCACCTTTTCAATTTTCGGTAACAACATCGCTTCTGAAAGGTTGCTCAAATTGTAATCATCATGAATGACATTTCCTTCAATCAGCCTTTCTGTTACCTCTTCTAACTCATGTGTGTAGAAATCCGCAAGCTCCCAATTTTGATTTTTGCCAGCCATCCAAAGCTTGTGCGAAAAGCGCTGATAATATCCCATTGTTTCTAAAACAGGATACTGTTCTACTTCCTGTTTTTCCGGTGTTTGGTTACAAGAAAATAGTAAGACTATGGATACAATAAACAGATAATTTTTCATCAAATTATAATTTCAATTGCAGTGACAAATAATAACTTCTTGGATCAGATGGGATGATCCCAGGACCTGGATATCCCGTAGCTCTTCTAGTAAAATAATTCTCATCAAGGAAATTGTTTACTCCAGTTTCAATTTTCCAGTTTTTGTAGGAATAGGATAAAGAAATATCTATAATACTGTAGGCAGGAATCTCTCCTATTAAGCCATCTCTGCTTGACCCCTCTCCGGCAGTTTGAGAATTTTCCACATCTGTAAACTGTTGGGATAAATGAGTGAATTGAAGACTACCCAATATATTTTTATATCCCCAACGAAGACCAGTTTTGAGGTTAATTGCTGGTATAAATTCCACTTTCTTTCCTACCACATTGTTTTCATCGGACTGAATGTACTCGCTGTTAGTGAACGCACCATTTACAAACCAACTGAGTTTTGCTTGTGTTGATTTGATCGAAAGAGCATCCAATAGATTCCAATCAGCAAAAGCCTCCACACCATGTATAAATGCTTTTCCTATATTCTTTCTTATACGGTTTGCTCGATCATCAAAGACAATTCCTATTCGTCCATCATATAGCAGACCGAAGACTCCAACATCATAGGAAATGTACTTCTTCCACTTTCCTCTCATCCCTATATCGAATGTGTAGCCCTTCTCATCTGAAATATTTGGATCGACAATGAAGGTAGGGTTGACAACACGGATATCACTAAAAGTGACTGATCTATAATTACGAGAAATATTCGTGTAGATTTCCAGATTTTCATTGGGCTCAAAGCTGGTTCCTAGTCCGAATAGCACAAAAGATCTTTTAAGCATTCTATCATCATTCAACTCTTGGTTTCCTATTGGGACCCCAGCATTATCAAAGGTCACTTGTCGGTAAACACCATCACTTTCTGTTTTAATGTATTCTAACCGAGCTCCTGGAGTAATAGAAAAACGATCATTTATGAATAAAATATGCTCGCCAAACAAAGCCAAATTTCGGTTGGGAAAAGTGAAATTGGATTGATTGGGATAATCAGCGTATTCATCATTTCGAAACGAAAAATCAGCATCAACTCCTTTTGATCCTGCTCCTTGAATACTTGTATTATCTGCTTGATAAAACTTAGACCCGATAAGAAAAACAGCATCTTTATCTGCTAATTTGTAGCGAGATAAAAACCTCATTTCAGCTCCCCAATTATTGAAATTTCCTTTGATTAAATCTCTCACATAAACAAAATCACCATTCTCATCCACTTTGTCTTCTTGAGTGATTGGGTTAGTGTTTGGGTCTATTATTACAGGATCATCCTGATCAAAATTTATTCCCCTAAAGCCTAAAGCATTTCTCTCCGCATCTAAGCCAAAAATGGTAAGGCTGAAATCTGATTTGGGCGAAAACTTATGTTCTAGCTTCAAGGCCAATAAACGCCAATCAATTTCAAA
>CAYGTD010000450.1:0-2440 GCA_964352725.1 uncultured Roseivirgaceae bacterium | reverse complement strand
TAAAGCAAAAAGAATTAGCTGACAGAGCATTATTAGAATTTCAAAAATGTCAATCAAAATAATCACATCGTGAAAAAAAACATTGTCATCGTTATCCTCATTTTAGTCTCCCTCACCTTTATGGTATACGCTCAGATCAAAGACAATGATGCAGAAAAAGCGGCTCTAGAAGCTCAACAAAATCTAATAGAGGCTGAAGCACAAGCTCAAAGAGCTGATATTGAAGTAGAAAAAGCAATGGAAGCTGCTGCTGAAGTAAGAAGGCAACAGTATGAAGCAGAAAGGATCAAGGCTGAACTCCTTGAATGCCAATCCAAATAACTCATCATGAAAAAGAATATTGTAATCGTTATCCTCATTCTAGTCTCCGCAACTTTAGTAATCTACTCTTACATAAAAGCCAAAGAAGCAGAGAAAGCTGCTCAGGAAGTTCAATTAACTATACAAGCAGCAGAGCGACATAGTAAAGAAGCTGTTCAATTTCAAGAACGTGCATTGCATGCCGCTGCTGATGCGTATAAGCAAAAGAAAGAATCTGAACGCTTGATGAGTGAACTTCAAAAATGTCAGTCCAAATAACTCATCCTTTCAGGTGATTTTCATTTACTGATTTTTTGCTCTCCATTTTTTCATTTCTATTTGGATCAAACAAAATTGAATTGAAAATGAAAAAGCGAGTAACAGGTATTGGAGGTATTTTCTTCAAGACAGAAGATCAAGCCAAAATGAAGGAATGGTATGGAAAACATCTAGGTATTGAAACTGATCAATATGGTGGGCTATTCAAATGGCGTGACCATGACGACAAAGAGAAAGTCTGCACCACAGCATGGAGTCCTTTTACTAAAGAGAGCGACTACTTTCAACCTAGTGAAAAGGAATTCATGTTTAATTATCGAGTAGAAAATCTAGTAGAACTTCTTGAGCAATTGAAGATAGAAGGAGTGGAAGTGGTAGGAGAAATAGAAGAATATGAATACGGAAAGTTTGGCTGGATAATGGATCCAGAGGGAAGAAAAATAGAACTATGGGAACCAGTAGATGCTCCTTTCTTATAATTTAACTAAGAAAGCTGCTGATTGAACATTTTCTTTTTAACAAGCTTATTATCTAGGTATTGGACAAGTGCTACCACTCCTCCTATCATAACAGCCATAGGAACGATGTTTTTTAAAGCACTCAGCGCTTCCAAATTTTGGAAATAAGCAAGAATTGCCAAGCCAAAACCAAACATCACTACTATTCCAAGAGCCATCAAAACATATAGTTTGCGCTGGCTCATTTTCTCTTTTCTCCTAATGGCCTTCAAGACTCGATCTTTGAAATCACCTCTCAATTTAAAAGAGGGTTCATTTTGTAAGGCTTGATCTATTAGTTCTTCTATTTTTTTCATAATGATTCAAATTAATGCTTCTTCCGTTTTAGCACTTTGCTCCACAAGTACTTTTAATTTGCTCTTAGCTCGATGAATGTAGTTTTTGACTGTCCCTTCCGGCATACCAGTAATCTCCACTATTTCAGGATAGCTAAATCCATCTAAGTAAAATAGAGTCAAAACAGTTTTATAATTCAATGGTAATTGATCTACTAACTTATGAATAAATTTTTTAGTGTCCTCTGTTTCTGTAAGATCTACTTCTTCCCCCACCTTGAAAGACACTTCATCTAAATCTACTTGATCCAGTTTCTTCTTCTTAGCAAAGTTGACCGCTGACCTAAAAGCTATAGTAGCTATCCAAGTAGACAGTTTAGAGTTAAAATTGAATGTACTCAGCTTTTCATACACCTTGAAAAACACATCTTGACATAACTCCTCACGATCCATCTCATCCTGAACAACTCGGATAACCATATGCATAACAAGCCTTTCATACTTACTAATAAGTAATCTCATAGCGGAATCACTCCCCCCTAATACTTGTTTCACTAATTGTCTTTCGTCCATTCCTTTCTATAAGTCAACCAACCTATTGAAAATGTTGCAACAGAAAAATATTTTTAACAACTGCAACATTTACAACATTTGTCCCTGTCGTATTGGGTGAATTAAATGTTAAACTAAACAATTAAAATTATGGGCGAATTAATACCAATAATAGCAATCATTTCTGTCTTTGGATCAACGATCTTATTTGTGTCTACACTTACCAATTACTCCCTTAAGAAGAAATTGATTGATAAAGGAATGGTCGGAGAAGAATCTGGCAATCTTTTCAAAAGCGTAAGCAATAAACAAAACGCATTGAAATGGGGGCTCATCATTCTGTTCGCGGGAATAGGATTAATCATCATAGATGCCATGGGACTAGATGGTGATGAAGCAATGACTTACGGAATAGAGGCCGTTTGTGTGTCGCTTGGTTTTCTTCTATACTATGGTATAGTGAAGAAAGAAGACGATAAATAACATTGAAAAGGCGCAGCTCAAAGGTCAAAAACT
>CAYGTD010000449.1:0-2456 GCA_964352725.1 uncultured Roseivirgaceae bacterium | reverse complement strand
GCTTAAAAATGACTCTTCTTCTGAATTAATAAAGTCATATAAGTTTTCATCTTTGACTCGAAAAGAGGTGTCATTCCAAAGATAGATTTCATCGTAGCTAAAATTTAAAATGGGCTGCTCCTCATGGTCGAAAAGGCCGTATTTTCCGTCCAACTTAGCAGCATAATACTCACCGATTTTCTCAAGTCTTGATTCATATTTTGGCATGAAAATCACATTCCTCTTTAAATCAAAACAACCAATCTTATTTTTATCTAATAGAAATATCATTTGCTCTTGTTGGTCTATCACATCGAAAACAGGTCTTAGTAAGAATTCACCTTTTATATTCATCAGCCCTTGCTTTTTGTTGACTTCTACCTTCAAAAGAGTGTCGTTTAAAAACGCTATTTGATTATAGTTACCAATTATGACTGACTCTCCATTTTTATTGAATATTGTAAGGGTAGATTTATTTCTCACGGAGATAAAGCTGGAGTTTGTGAGCGTTTTTATCTGATCATTTTTTTTAAGATCAAGCAAACTCCCGTCATTGAAAATTATAGTTGCTTGATTTTCTTTTTCACTGTAGACAATAAAGTCATTGATTACTTTCAAGGAGTCATACCCTCTAGAGGGTAGAATCCCCTTTTTCCGAGGAAGTAACATCCAGTCATCTTGAGTCTTCAGTGCTAGCCATCCCTTATTAGATTCTAAATAAGGAAAATACCGATCCATTACATCTTCTTCCGCACTATTATACAGTTGGTATCCTCGATCTGATTTTAAATACCATCCAGATTCATCAGGATAAATGGTGTAATCTCCCCATGGGATCAGGAAGTTTAGCTCTTTATTTAGTAAACACTCTTTGTTTTCTCGAAAACCGATGAACATATTATCTCCTACAGTCTCTATATCATCAAACTTAAACTCTAGAGACAATCCCTTTTTGTGAAGTTCATCGGTAATTAATTCTTCTGTGTATACGGCTAATAGCCCTCGCTTTTCAAACACCCAGAAAGAACGTTCTAGATAAATGTCATCGTATTGAGTCTCGGTGATAGGTATCCCTAGAAAGCTTACCAATTCTGATTTGCCATTTTGTGTAACTTTTATCCATCTGCCTTGCAGAATCTCTGCATTCTCAACAGGTGCTTTTAATATTTGAAATCCACTTTTATGATATAAATGGGTTTTTCCATTTTGACTAATCAATGATACCCCATGGCTCAAATCTTGGTATTCATCTACATTTTGAAGTATTACCCTTCCGAGTTTATCTATGATCAATCCTGAAGCTCCATTTTTTACTAAAATCCAATCATCTTCTACCGCCAAACACTTATCATCATTTTGAACTTCATCAAATTGATATTCAATTTGAAGTATTCCTTCTTGTGATAGGAAACCAAATCTCTCTCTATCCATTACGGGAAATAGACGAAGCGTTTTTGTTGCTGAAATTTTCATTAGCGAATCCCTCAATGGATGCCTAGCGATGGTTTGTTCTTCTTGATTTTTGATATAATAGAGCAGATCCGCAGCTTTTTTCTGCAGGACTTTAGTCTGGCTAGTTTTAATAAAAGCCAAATAACTCTCGGGAGAATGATCAAGTGTTGAATATTGAAGAATATACTCCTCAACTTCCCTACGGGATTTAGTGGTAGGATATTGTGCCAAGAATTGATAATAATTAGCGAGTTTACCATTTTTTTTCAGTTCAAAATAGTTGAGTTTATCAAGTATTTCTTTCGCTTCTGGAACGAATATAGATGTTGGAAAGTCCGACATGAATTCATTCACTTTCTTCTTAGTAGGACTCGCTTTTACATCTAGAAAAATAATACTGTCTCTTTTAAACTCCAGTACTTCATCATAGACTGAGGTTGGGTACTTAGATCTATATGAAGTCACATTACTAATAGATAGATCTAACAAGAGTACTTGAAACTGTTTGTCTCTGATTTTGGTCTGCAATATGACGGCACTCTCAAGATCAATCCCATCTTCTTTCAGCTCCTCAATCGTTTTTTCATCTGCTTTTTCAAAATCATCAATTGATTTGTTAATGGCTATTCTAGCACTATCAAGATGATACTGTTTGAAGGTAGCTGTTTGATAAAGTAGGGCTTGAAAGTAGCTGACGCCTGGATTAAAGGGCTCTTTTTCGGCAACTTTCTGAATTAGTTCATAAGCTTTCTCATAATCACTACTTTCAATAGCTCTTTTTATTCGATCCAATTTGCCAGCAAAAGAGACAAATGGGATAATAAATAGAAGGAAAAGCGCCTTTTTAAGCATAAGACAAAGTAACTAAAGACTCACGCTTATACCATATATTAATAATTGGATAATTTTTATAAAAAAAATAACTATTTCCTTATTATTTCTGGGAATTGTATCTATATTTGAATTCTACATTTACAGGCGAGTAAATTAGGCGGTGATTAGATTCGGGTGAGGATCCGAATCGA
>CAYGTD010000448.1:0-2470 GCA_964352725.1 uncultured Roseivirgaceae bacterium | reverse complement strand
ACGAACTCGAACATTCATCAGATCGACCTGGGAGTGGATTTATCCTCACCGATGAACAATGAGGCGACCTACAATTTTGCAGAGGTAGCGACCCCTAACAAGCTAAAGATATTGCGAGAGGGTAGCAATTTCCAAGCTATAATCGGGAGTACGGGTTCAGAGCTGGCTGTCATTGATTTTGGTGATTTCTCAGTTTTCCACACGCCAAGGGTCGTGACTCCAGACACTTTTAGAAGGTTGTCTTCACTTACAGCTGTCAAGTATGAGGGTAAGGTACTTGTTCAGGGGACGATCGTTTCTACGAATACATTGAATGTGTTGGAGTTTGAGAATAACTGTTCTTCAGAACTTCAATACAGTACGGAGGTAAATCCAACCACAGACTTTAGTGCCTTTGGGGATTACCGGATAGAGCTAAGAGGGTACAATGCAGGTGATTCTTTGACGATGACAGATCGCACGATCACTGTACTTGATCAGACGGCACCAGACATTTCGTTCACTAGTGAAAATGCCTGCATTACGAATGCGAACGTTTTCACTCCAAATCTGACGGGCTTGACGAGTTACAGCTGGGATTTCGGCGATGGTACTACTTCTACAGATGAGAGTCCCACCCATCAATACGGATCAACGGGCACTTATACGGTTCGTTTGGATGTAGTAGATGGTTCCTGCAACAACTTTATCGAGCAGGAGATCACGATTTATCCAGAGCCGCCTGTTCCAGGCTTTGATATAGATGCGGACAATTTTTGTGAAGGATCTGAAATCAGTTTTACCAATACCACTGATGAGGCTGGATATGACGGAGTATTAACTTACGAGTGGTATTTAGATGGAGAACTGATATCGACTGAAAAAGACACCACCTATATTTTTGAAACATCAGGAGATAAGACGATAGGTCTAAAATCGCTATTACCAGGATGTGAATCGGCTATAGTAAACCAGATAATCAATATTGAAGACATTCCGACGGCACTTTTCAGTTCCGATACTGTTTGCATCGGCGAGACTTCATTGTTTACTAATACGAGTGAAAATGCTTCTACTTATAGTTGGGATTTTGGGGATGGAAACACCAGCACTCTATTTGAGCCAACTCACGTATATGCTGATACGGGGACTTACTCGGTTCGTTTGGCAGCCATTGGCGCCAGTGGTAATTGTTCAGACACATTAATTCAGGAAATAAGAGTTAATAGAGTTGCTCCATCACCTTCATTCCATGTTCCAACCATTGCCCTGTGTGTTGGGAATGAGATAGTATTTGAGAACCAGACCGATGATGCTACTTTTAATGATGAAGTGACCTATGAATGGTTTGTGACTGATATTGGCACTTTTTCTAGAAGAGACACCACATTTGTTTTTTCAACATCAGGAGAAAAGACCATCAGGCTTCAAGCCTTTTATAGGACATGCGAATCGACTATTCATGAGGAGACATTGACCATTAACCCACTCCCCGAATCAGATTTTAATGCACCCGAGCAATGCACAGCAGGCTTTATACAGTTTGAGAATCGAAGTGTCAATGCCACTTCCTTCTTATGGGATTTTGGGGATGGAAGCACCTCTACAGATAGTGATCCAAGTCATCAATATCCAAGAGCAGGAGATTATTTAGTTTCGTTAACCGTATCGGATGCCAATGGTTGTGAAGACTATTCGGAACAACTGATCACGACACAATGCGCAGAGTACCCCGTATCAGAGTTCACTATATCAGATGAGGAAGTTTGCATTGGGGAAGGAGTCTCCATGGAGAATACTTCAACAAATGCCACTCGGTTTGAGTGGGATTTTTGTTTAGATGATATTATAGAAGGAGAAATTACCTCCACAGATTACACGATGACTGATCTGATCAACGGAGACGGCTATTGGTTAGGAGAAGATAATGGGAACTGGGTTGGCTTTGCGATGAGTGCAGGCAACCATTCTATTTTCCGTTTAGATTTCGGTACAGATCCTTCATCCGCACCTACGATTACAAATTTAGGAGACCTAAGTGGAGAACTTAGTGGCAAGTCACCTCGAGGGATCGACTTACTGCAGGTGGATGGTACGTGGTATGGTATCACTGGCTATCTGACTGCAGGAAGCACATTCACTCTACTAGATTTTGGTAATTCACTAAGCAATGTGCCGGTTGCTACCTCGATAGGTAATTTTGGTGCAACAGGCAGAGTATTTGATGTCCGTTTGGCCGAGCAATATGGTGATCTATTTTTAGTATTCCCTTACTACAATAATGGAGAGCTGTATCGGGTAAACTTTGAAGATTCTTTTTACAATACCGTCCCGGCAGAAGACATTGTGGTAGAGTCGATTACGAATGCTTCCTTACCTCGGGGGCTGGACTTGATCAATATAGAGGGAAGATGGAAATGTTTGGTAGTATCAGAGACGAACTCGAACATTCATCAGATCGACCTGGGAGTGGATTTATCCTCACCGATGA
>CAYGTD010000447.1:0-2476 GCA_964352725.1 uncultured Roseivirgaceae bacterium | reverse complement strand
ACTAAGTAAGTAGATGCCGCTGCGTTTAAGGCATCCTTGGCCATTCCATGTTCTTCTGGAGTCACGATGTTTCTATCTGAGATCCAAGCCAAAGCCCTATTGCTAGCGTCATATTCTACGGGTAAAGTCACAAAAGCAAATAGCGTGAATACAGAGTAGCAGGCAATAATTACAAGCAAGGCAGTTCCTTGTGGTACCAATCCGCCTAAGGCGAAAGAACCAATGAACATGGCGATGAATACAAAGTTGATCACCCTAGCACTTACATTTTGAATGGGTACCATAGCAGATCTAAACTCTAGCCATCTGTAAGCCTGCGCATGTTGTAGAGCATGGCCACACTCATGTGCTGCAACAGCCGCTGCAGCCGCTGACCTTCCACCATACACGTCTGGACTAAGATTTACAGTCTTATTTGCTGGATTATAATGATCGGTCAGTCTTCCTTCCACAGAAATAACTGACACATCATAAATTCCGCTATCGCGAAGCATCAGCTCGGCGATTTCTCGTCCAGACAGACCTGAACCCAAAGTCACTTGTGAGTATTTTTTAAATTTATTTTTAAGTCTCTTGCCAACTGCCCAGCTAGCGATCATGGAGACTACAATGATTATTATAAGCATACTTTATTTTATTTTTTTATGATCTTAATACGAATTAGAAAGTAGGATGTTGCCGTTTTGAAAACATCAAAAAGAGCTTAATCTGCACTTTCAGGCTTTGACCTTTTCCTTATTAGAGAGGAGATAATCAGCGCTACCGTTCCAAACAAAGCTACAGCTACTATTTGTGATGTGTGTAGAAGTGTTGCAAGAAAAATACCTGTATTTTCTTCTATTCCATATAGTAAGAGCATGCCAGCAATCATTCCATGATAGGTGCCAAATCCACTCTGCACAGGGAGAGCAAGAGCTATTCCTCCAGTTATTAGAAGCATCAGGCCAGCAGAAAGATCCAAATGGGCAGTTTCAGGTAGAGAGAAGATGATGATGTATGACATTAGGTAATAAACCATCCATAAAATGATCGTGGAGAAAATAAAACCAAATGGTCTCGAAATATGTCTTAGCGATAGAAATCCTGCAACAAATTCTTTTAAAATGTCAGCAATTTTTCCTTTCAGTTTATCTTCGTTTCTTACAAAAAGAATAATGCCAATGATTCCTGCGATCCCTGCTAGAAGAATTATTATTGGGACATAACTTGGAACATTTAAATCCTTATATGCTGTCTGAAGAAATGATGTTAATCTTGAAGATTCTGAAATAAGGCTAAAAAGAATCAGAAGCAAAAGCACGACCATATCCATGATTCGTTCTGTTACGACACTGCCAAGAGCTTTTGAAACAGGAACTTTGTCATTTCTATTCAAAACTCCACATCTGGTGATTTCACCAAGTCGAGGTAAGGCCAAATTAGCCAAATATCCAATTAATACAGCAAGGGTTGTTCGAGAGGTTTTTAGATTGTATCCAAGAGGTTGAAGTAAGATGTTCCATCGATATGCCCTGGCCACATATGCAACAATTGACAAGGCTATCGAAACGATAACCCAGGTATAATCAACAGCCTTAGCTTTTGACCAGAAGTCAACCCATTCCACATTTCTGAACACTAGATATAGTAGAAGTCCAGCGATACCAATGCTGAAAGCGACTTTTAAAAAGGAAATAATGCCTTTGGACATTTATTGTTTGCTACGAAGCAATTTTATTCTTTTCGTCTGGAAAAATCACAACAGGCTTGTGAGTTTTTGCTTCCTCTTGGTCAATAGAACAATATGATATGATTATGACAATATCACCAACTTGAGCCTTTCTTGCAGCTGGTCCATTCAGACAAATCTCGCCCGATCCTCGCTTGCCCTTTATGACATAAGTTTCAAGACGCTCTCCGTTGTTAATGTTAACAATCTGAACCTTCTCATTCTCAACTAGATTGGCACCATCCATTAGATCTTCATCTATAGTGATAGAACCCACATAATGTAGTTCTGCTTGAGTGATTTTAACTCTATGAATTTTTGATTTTAGTACCTCTATGAGCATCCGTTTCTATTTGAGCCGCAAATATAAATTATCAATTAGTCTTATCCCATCTACATAACCAGCGACACAGATGGCAAGTTCATCTAGCTCGTAGTATGTTTCAATAGGTTTTAAGTTGATCGTATCGACAATCTCGAAATACTCTATCTCCAAGCCATCGGTTGTCTCGTAAAATCGAATGACTTGATTCTTTATTTCTTTAACGCTTTCTCCACTCAGTATTTTGCTCTGGACTATTTTCAATCCCTTGTAAATATTGCTAGCAATTTCCAATCCATTATTCGTTAGCCTGAGGTTTCTAGAAGAAAGAGCAAGTCCATTTTCATTTCTTACGGTTTCTACACCCACGACTTTTACTGGAAAACTTAAATCTTCACACATTTTTCTTATTAAAAGAAATTGCTGAAGATCTTTTAATCCAAAAT
>CAYGTD010000446.1:0-2477 GCA_964352725.1 uncultured Roseivirgaceae bacterium | reverse complement strand
ACCTAATTCGTCAAGCACGTAAACAACAAACGCAAATTGATTGGATAAAGGCAAAAATTGACAAGGCTGAAGAAAGTGGCTTTACCAATGACAGCAGAGAGGATATTCTAGCTCAATCAAAGTCCACTTTGAATGGCTAAGTACAAATTGAGCAACACAGCCAAAGAAGATCTCATTAGAATTCATCAATACGGAACTAAGCAGTTTGGTACACTTCAAGCGGACAAATATTTCAATGCATTTTTTGACGTTTTCGATAAAATTGCTATTCATCCTTTTGCCTTTGAATCTGTCGATTATATAAAGGAAGGATATCGCAGATGTGTGTCAGGATCAGATAGCATATACTACCGAATCGGTGATGACCAAGTTGAGATTATGACAATCATTGGGAGACAAGATTAGGAACAGCTCAGAGACTCTTGGTGAAATCTACCTACTTACCTCTTCTCGCTCAGTTTATTTATAGCTGTCTGCAGCTCTCGCTTAAGCTTCATTTGCTGTTCACGAGCTTTGTCTTTATGATCTTCAAATTCTCGTGAAAGACTTTCTAGCTCTCTTTTAAATCGTGTCGTCTGTTTGTTGCTTCGCAAAAACATGGTGTAACCCATCCCGCCTAAAACTACCAATACGATGATAATAACCCACACCAAAATGTGATAAGCTATTTTGGAGAAAGGAATGCCAATAAAATGAATAGTGTCGTTCATACCTAAGCTTTCATTCAAGCTTTCTTGTACTGTTGCCACTTGTGAATTGAGCGATTTTATAGTCTCTTCTTGTCTATCAATTTGAACTTTCAAACCCTGAGTACTCCGGATTAATTGACTCAAAGAGTCTTTAGCTTCTAACCAAAATGCATCTAAAGCAGTTTTTGGAATAACCTTGTATTGCTGAAAAGTTTCTGACTCTTTTATGAGGTTGTCATACTTTACCTGTAAAGAGTCCTGCCCAAAAGTCTGAATTGAAAAGCACAGAAGAGCTAGCGTTGTTGAAATTGTGATTAAGTGTTTCATTTGATGATTTATCAATCAATTGACTTCCATTAAGAAAACGGAAGTCAATGATTAAGATTTTAAGTTCTTAACGAGTTATGTGTAGTGAAATTATTTAGGCGGCAAAGATCGAATCAAAATTCGTTAATCCAATGCCTCAACAATCAAATTATGATTGGTATAGATACAAATATCAGCTGCAATATTGAGTCCCTCTCTTACAATCTCTACAGCAGATAAGTGAGGTGCGTGCTTCATCAACGCTAACGCTGCTGATCTGGCATATTCGCTACCCGATCCAATAGCAGCAATATCATTGTCTGGCTCTATTACATCACCAGTCCCAGAGACAATCAGCACCTCCCCTTTATCAGCAACAATCATCATTGCTTCTAGTTTTCTTAGATAACGATCAGTTCTCCAATCTTTAGCCAACTCTACAGCTGCCCTCTTTAGATTACCAGAGTAGTTGCTGAGCTTCTCATCAAAACGATCCAATAAAGTGAATGCATCGGCAGTGGAGCCTGCAAAACCTGTCACAATTTTACCATCAGCAAGTTTTCGTATTTTCTTCACATTGGACTTTGCAACTGTATTTCCAAGCGTAGCTTGTCCATCCGCGCCTATAGCCACTTTTCCTTTATGCTTTACAGCCAGTACCGTTGTTGATCTTAATTTTTCCATGTCTGGATTTTCTTCTTAGGTCATGCTGAATTCATTTCAGCATCTAATGTGAATAAACTTAAAGACCCTGAAACAAGTTCAGGGTGACTCAAAAGTAAAATGAAAGGTTAAATAAGAATTCTAACAGGATCCTCAAGCAATCCTTTGAAAGTCTTCAAGAATGCAGATCCTACGGCTCCATCCACGGCTCTGTGATCGCATGAAAGTGTTACCTTCATTACATTACCTACAGCCATTTCGCCATTTTTCACTACTACTGTTTCCTTGATTCCTCCTACAGCCATGATACACGCATCTGGTGGATTGATGATCGCTGTGAATTCCTCAATACCAAACATTCCCAAATTAGAAATAGTAAAGGTATTTCCGGAAAATTCTTCTGGTTGCAGCTTCTTATCCTTTGCCTTCTGACCTAATTCTTTGATCTCAGCAGAGATATGAGATAGTGATTTATTATCAGCAAACTTTACTACTGGCACAATCAATCCATCAGGAATAGCTACTGCAATACCCATATGTATATGCTGATGTTTCACCATGTGATCACCCATCCAACTTACATTTACATCTGGATTCTGACGGATAGCCGCAGCAGCAGCTTTTACCACCATATCATTAAATGAGATTTTAACAGAAGACACTTCATTCATGGATTTTCTAGCTTCAATAGCCTTATCCATATTTATCTCCATCGTAAGATAGAAATGAGGTGCAGCAAATTTGCTATCGCTCAATCGCTTCGCTATTACCTTTCTCATTTGAGAAAGCTCCATTTTTTCAGATCGCTCCTCTCCTACC
>CAYGTD010000445.1:0-2477 GCA_964352725.1 uncultured Roseivirgaceae bacterium | reverse complement strand
TGCTTAAAAGCGATGCAAAAGTAAAAGTTTAAATTCTTCTAAACAATAGCTTCGAACTATTCATTTGATTTTTTTTCAAATTATTTTTTCTAAGCTGGATTTATAATCTGTTTGCCGCTTTAGAGGTAAGTTTGTCATACCAAATGAATACTATGCTAGATTTTGAAAAACCAATAGCCGAACTAGAAGCCAAGCTTTCTGATATGAAAGAATTGGCGAAGACCAGTAATGTAGATGTGAATAAAGCAGTGGAACAATTGGAAAGTAAAATTGTGACATTGAAAAAGGAAACATTTTCTAACCTAACGAGGTGGCAGAAAGTACAACTCTCAAGACATCCAGAGAGACCATATACACTTGATTACATTTACGAAATCACCGATGAGTTCATTGAATTACACGGAGATAGGGCAGTGAAGGATGATAAGGCTATGGTAGGTGGTTTCGGTAAAATGGGCAATGAGAGTGTCATGTTTATAGGGCAGCAGAAAGGAAGGTCTACAAAGCAGCGCCAAATGAGGAATTTTGGTATGGCTAACCCTGATGGATATAGAAAGGCACTGCGTCTTATGAAGATGGCTGAAAAATTCAACAAGCCTGTCGTGGCACTCATAGATACACCAGGTGCATTTCCTGGATTGGAGGCAGAGGAAAGAGGACAAGGAGAAGCTATCGCTAGAAACCTGAAGGAGATGATGACCTTGAAGGTGCCAGTTATCTGTATTATCATAGGAGAGGGTGCATCAGGAGGAGCCTTAGGTATAGCTATAGGTGATAAAGTATTGATGATGGAAAATACATGGTATTCTGTGATTTCACCTGAATCATGCTCATCCATTCTATGGAGAAGTTGGGACTACAAAGAGCAAGCAGCCGAAGCATTGAAACTTACAGCTGATGATATGCTAGGTAATAAGCTAATTGATGGAATCATCAAAGAACCACTAGGTGGTGCCCACACCGATATGAGTGCAACTGCGAAAGAGCTAAAAAAGGTTATTCAAAAGCATTTGAAAGATCTCAAAGCAAAAAAGGTAGAGGACATGATAGCGGAGCGTATAGATAAGTTCTCTAATATGGGTGTGTATAGCTAAAAGCAATGAAACAGATTAATTGGTCTGATCATATTCTCAATTTTCTCGCAGTAATTATTGGGGTGTCTATGGCTTTTTATGTCAGCGATACCGCCGATAGAAACAGAGAGTCGGAGGAACTAAAAAAGATCACTCAATCATTTATTGATGAATTGCAGGAAGATCAAGAAACCTTTGAGGATTATCAAATACCCAGCAACGAAGAGCAATCCAAACTGATTGAAGACGTTCTCATTTTTATTCAAACAAAGAACAAAGACAGTCTTGCATCCAAAATACAGGATGCATTGAGCATTAATAGTTATAGTCCTCCAGGGGTCACCTTCCATTCGATTGTATCGTCAGGAAAGTTGGATTTGTTTTCTGATTTCGTGTTAAGAAAAGACATTTCCAATTATTATCAACTTTTGGCAAGTGAAGCGGAAGCAAGAGGCCAATTGCAAGTTGATTTTTACATGGATCAAATTTTACCTTGGATTGTGAAAGAAACAGACATCATGAACCCGGATATGGATAATTTGATAAACGATCACAAATTGTCTAATAGCCTAATTCTTTATAAGTCATTTATTGACAATAAGACTCGACACTATAAATACATGATCAAAGAAAGTGTGCAGTTGGAGAATAAACTTAAAGAACTGATCAGTGAATAGAAAGCCATCACTTTTAGAAAAAATCAATGGTAAAATCTGGAAGCTTTGGGGTTGGAGACTAGAAGGGCAGTCACCTGATTTAAAGAAATTTTTGGTGGTTGTAGCTCCCCACACAAGTAATTGGGATTTTTTTGTAGGATACCTAAGCCAAGCTTATCTGGATTTCGATCCTAATTTTCTTGCCAAAAAAGAGCTATTTGGTATTCCTTTAGTGGGATGGTTTTTAAGAAAGATTGGGGGACATCCAGTGTATAGGTCTAAAAAAACTAACCTGGTAGATCAGGTAATTGAACTGTACAATACGGAAGATAAATTTGTGATGACTGTCACTCCTGAGGGTACCAGATCTTATGCGCCAGAGTGGAAAACGGGGTTTTACAGAATTGCTCACGGTGCAAATGTCCCCATCGTAAAAGTAGCTTTTGATTATGCCACTAAAACCATGATCATAGATGAACCTGTCTATACAAGAGGAGAAATGGAGAAAGAAATCGAAGAAATGAAAGCGTATTACAGACAGTTTAAGGGAAAGCATCCAGAGCTTGGGGTGCGATAAGCAATAACTCACGTAAGGTGATTCTCATCTATCATTTTTGAACCGTTTAGCCTCTACTTTTATCACAATAATAAGAGCAAACATCTGCTCAAAAAAAATAAAGCTCCGCCAATTGACGGAGCTTTTGCCTATCCACGAAGGATAAGCTGCCTTAGTTTCTTCGTCTATTTT
>CAYGTD010000444.1:0-2479 GCA_964352725.1 uncultured Roseivirgaceae bacterium | reverse complement strand
ATGTTTCGGGAATTCATGGCTTTATGTTTTTTGGTTTAGACTTTAGACTTCCGAAGTTTTAGAAACTTCGGAAGTCTCTATAAGACCAGGAGTTTTTAAGTTTCGGGAATTCATGACTTTATTCATTTAGTAGTGAGTATCTGATGTTAGAGATAATAAAGCCTTCCCGAATATGGAAAGGCTTTAAACTGGATTGAGGGATAATCTCCGATTACTCGATTGGCTCGATACTACCATTGATCACTTTTTCAAATTTCACATTGGCCAATCGCTCGCTGAGCAAAGCACTTGGCCGAAAATTGACTTTGAATCGCTTGATCGAACTTTGGTTGACTCGCTCAGGAAGATCTGCACCGGTGCTATTGATGCTTGGCGAAAAGCTGCCAAATTCACCCATTTTCACGATTCTTCCTTCTTCCAAATGCACGTACAGACGATCGATAAACGATTCCAGTACGGCAAATACATCGGTAGTAGTGAGCGTACTCATATTGGCGATCTCAGTGGCAAACTTTCTGAGCTCAATGGGACGCTCTCTCACTATGGTTGCGTAATACTTACTTTGGCCTCCGCCCAACACTCCAGGTTCGACTCTAGCCACGGACTTATACATTACAGACATGACATTAAAATTTAAAGGGTTTAAGAAAAATTTAAAGGGAGCCGAATGCGCTTTTCGACGAATCTTAAGATGGAAATGAAAAAACAATAACCGTTCCAGTTTAGATGCCAAAACAGTTTATGAAATGAAAAAATAAATATATTTTTTATGACGAAAATAAAGCAGTTCATACCGCATCTTCCCGTGCTTTGTGACCGTTTAAAGAAAGGTTCAGAGCAAACGTCATGATGTTCCATATACTGGAAAATGACCGATTAAATTTTACCAATTTTTCCAGCCTCAGTCAACTAAAATCAAGGAATAAATCCCCTCTTTTTTCCACTAAATATCAGCTTTTTAAAACCCCCTCTGAATGCTCAGAAAAGCGGTTTTTTAAAGCCACTCAATTCATAGCTATGAATGAACGCATTGATGGCTATGAATCCCTTCATTGATAGCTATGAATGAAGCACCGGATAGGCATCTATCATTTCGGATAGGAAAAGGCATTGCATTTCAACTCATGATGCTAAAGATTTTGAGGTACGAACAACTAACCTCCAATGTCATTCTACTATTGTGAATCACGAACAATTAACCACCACAGTCATTCCCTCGATGGTGAGGTATATTAGAAGATCCATTAGGATGCAATTCAAAATCATTATCATTGATAATTATATATCCAATTTGATAAGCTATGGCTCAAGTTATTGGACAAATCGACTCACTTACAAGTCTGCTAAATTCACTTGAACAAAATGGGATCAGTGAATTTCAAAGCCTTCAGGATATTATTGATTTTAAGGCATCATATCCTTCCAAAATAAAAACCCTGGAGCTATCAATAAAAGAGAAAGTTGCTGATGAAATAACTCATCTTGAGGAGGAACTAAAAGTCCAGACCAATGAACTCCAGGAATTGCTGGAACAACGAGACATTCTTCTGATTAAAGAAAAGGAAGAATTACCTGTAAGGATCGATTTTTATAGTACAAGAGATGTGAGTTTTTTGAAGCACCTGTACTTTTCACTTTTAAGATTTAAGCTGAATAGAAGGCTTAAAAGGTTGACCAACCACTATGATAAGGAAAAAAGAAAACCCTTCCGATCTAGAGAAAAGAGCCTACAACAGGTAAGGTCCAAATTGGTGTATTATGAGAACCATTTTGAAGAGGAAATTCAAAAGAGGTTAGTGGATCAATCAAAATCTCTAAACAACATAAAACACACGCTGGACAAACTTAATGATTCGTTTTATGGTGCTATAGGCGAAAATAAAGCAGTTGAAGTGCTTAAAAATCTACCTGACTCTTATACGGTTATCAATGGATTTAAGCTCTACCTCAAAAAACCTTACTACAATAAAACAACAAAGGATACAATTCTTTCTATACAAGCTGACCATATAGTGGTTGGACCAACTGGGATCTTCCTGATCGAAACCAAAAACTGGAATCAATCAACGATGGAAAGAAACGACATCTACTCTCCTATTGATCAGGTAAAAAGATCTGGATATGCGTTATATCGATATCTAAATGATGAAATTAATGGTGGTTTTTTTACATTCTTAACCGGTATCTGGACTAAAAAAGTCTCCATCCGAAATATCGTTTTAATGATCAACTATAAACCAACTGAAAAATATGACTTTGTGAAGATAGCCAGCCTCTATCAAGTCAATGGTTACATCACTTATTTCAAAGAAGTTTACAATGAGCAAATCGTTCAGCAGCTTGTAAAACACTTAACTAAAAACTGATGATATTATCAATTTCAACTCATTCAACAGAAGTCTATAGATGAACAGGTTGTCTATAACACCTAGGTACAACACAATAGATATACGAAATACAGCATAGAAAAAGAACCGAT
>CAYGTD010000443.1:0-2489 GCA_964352725.1 uncultured Roseivirgaceae bacterium | reverse complement strand
AAACGGTATATTTGAAAGGTTAATAACAGGAATACTCCTGTTGTTATGTTGTTACCATAAAAATGCTTAACCTATAGCATCTTTAAGTTACGGAAATGAGGAGAGTCTTATTTACATCGCTTGTATTTGGCATGAGCTTATCTGGTTATTCCCAAGACTATGAATGGCTAAACATATATAAAGGAGAAGCCTACATAGTTGATCTGAAACTTTATGTAGACTCCATCTATGTAATAGGAAATTTCGAGAAGTCAATTGAAGTAGATGGAGTTACCTACCCTTCTGCAGATGAGGGGACGGACATTTTCCTGACTATTTTGGACCGGCTGGGTAATGTAGATACGATATATACATTCGGCGGTCCTGGAAATCAGTACGCTGAGAGCCTGGCATTTGACCCAGATGGAAATTTTGTTTTTGGAGGGAATTATGAAGGTACTGCCACTTTTGGTGGAGAGACTTTTGGTACATCGGGATCAGAGGTTGATCATCGCTACATAGTAAAATATGCTCGAGACGGCTCGGTTATATGGACCCTGGACCTTATTCCAGATGTTGAAAACTTTAGCCGTGTAAAAGACATTGCCATCGACAGCAACGGAAATATTTTTTCTGTAGGATATCCTGGAGATGTAAGCGGCTATATCAATAGAATAAGTAGCGATGGAAATCTACTATGGTCAAGAATTTTTGATGGTCAGGCAGATTTTTTGGTTCTTAGGGAAAATGAGACAATTGAAGTATATGGACGTATGTCTAGTAAGAGGTTGTTTGATTATGCTGGAGAGACACTGGATGATCAATCATCTTTTCAGGCGTTCAGAATGAGAGATGCATATCGAACAAAGGAGGAAACAACCATTGTGTCAGCAATATTGCAAGAGAATATTTTTTTGATAGACAAGTTGGGGACAGAAGGTGGGAGCTTCATATACGATATAAATGACAATGGCTCTGTAAATTGGGGAGCCCGCATTGGAGATGCAACGGATTTGGTTACTGGTATTAGTAGTGTAGTACCTTATTTGGATGGAAAAGTATTTGTTCACATCAGTAGTCCTACCTTATCAATAACTTCTGCAGGGGATTTTGAACTTGTTAATGATTCTTTAAATAATTTCTTCGCCATTATTGATATCGATGGTAGCGTCGAATGGGCTACAGGGTTGGGACCTCAATACGGAAAACAGGTTGCGATTGATTCTGACCCAAAGGGCAATATTTACCTTGCTTCTTCCTGGAGTGGAGAGAAAGCTTATTTTGGATGTGAGACAGTAGAGGTAACACCTGGGCGGAGTTTTTCTTTTGCTAAACTTGGCGCTCTCCCAACTACTAAGATTACTACTTCAATAGCTGATCCTGTCTGTATTGGTGATGTGGTCACTTTTAATGGTGTAAATGATGATGGTGTCTTTGATTATCAATGGGAAGTAGGAGGTGCGTTAGATCCGAATTTTTTAGAAACGGATGGACTGAGCGGTTCAATTGAGGTTACTAATGGCGGAAGGGGGGAAATCAAACTTATTGCGGAGTACGGTAGCTCTTGCAAGTTCCAGTACATTACCACAGAGTACATTGAGATTTTACCCGAGATAGAGGTGGACATTCTTGGGCCCGATCAGCTGTGCACCGGGACCAATGCGACCCTTAACTTAGCGACTAATCAAGAACTAGCGGTGGAATGGATAGTACCCTCGGCTTTAGTCATTGTTCAAGCTACGGAATCGTCTCTTGTCGTCAATGTGCCTGATAACCTCACTTTTTTAGAAGACGAAATTCAGCTGGAGGTAAGCGGCGATTGTGGTTCTGAAACTTTTAGTAAACCAATTGTGGTGCAACCCAACCTATCGAATCCAACAACGCCTTTTATTACAAGCGCTCCCTGTCAGCAGTCGTCAGTGATCATTACTACTGCTGAAGTAGCGTATGCTACGTTCTATGAATGGGATATTTTGGTTGAATCCACAGGAATGACCCAAGTAACAACTACACAAGGGCCAGAGTTACAGCTTGACTCTATCTTTTCTGGGCATAACTACAAAGAAAATATAATGGTATCAGTGAAAGCTATGAATGATTGCGGAGCTACAGAGTCGAGTGAGGAATTAATACTCACATTATACGATTTGCCTACAGAAGGTACCATCGAAGGCCCTGACGCTGTTTGTAACGAAGACGCGTTGACTTACGAACTAATGAATGGTCCTTATCCGGCCTATTTGTGGACTTTAAGTAATGATAAAGGTCAGCTCTTTTCTACTACCCTGGTTGGCTCAACGCTTACGCTGGACATTGAGGTAACCGAAGATGTGATGATTGAGGTTTACGGAGTGAATGATTGTGGCTTAAGTGATTTAGTAGCTGAAAAATTTATTCTTGGCCCTTTACCTTTAGAAGAACCGATTACTACTGAATCATGTGAGTGGATAGAGGCAATGTCAGAGGGACAAGGAAATTGGTTGTATGAGGGAACAATCATTTCTACCACC
>CAYGTD010000442.1:0-2516 GCA_964352725.1 uncultured Roseivirgaceae bacterium | reverse complement strand
CGCGGCGCCGGACGGCCCGACGGCAACTACATCATGGAAAACCTGATCGATCAGGCGGCCCGCGATTTAGGCGTCGACAAGGTAGAACTGCGCCGAAAGAACCTGGTGCCGGGCAGCATGATGCCCTTTATCGCGGGGAACGGCGAAAAGATCGACAGCGGCGACTTCCTGGACACGTTGGAAAAGGCTGTCGATGCAGGCGATGTTGCCGGTTTCGCGGCGCGCCGCAAGGAAAGCGAATCGCGCGGCAAGCTGCGCGGCCTGGGCGTCAGTTCCTTCTGCGAAGTCACAGCCACGCCGGGCAAGGAAATGGGCGGCGTGCGGTTCGATGACGATGGCGGCGTCACGGTCGTCACGGGCACGCTGGATTACGGTCAGGGCCATGCGGGCACCTTCGCCCAAATCCTGGTCGACCTGCTGGGCATTCCCTTCGACAAGGTCCGCCTGCTGCAGGGCGACAGCGACCAGCTTCTGGCCGGTGGCGGCAGCGGCGGGTCCCGGTCCGTGATGTCGACCGGCAGCGCGCTTGTCGTCTGCTCCGAGCAGATCATCGAAAAGGGCAAGAAGCTTGCCGGTCACCTGTTCGAAACCGCGGCCGCGGATATCGAATTCAACGCCGGCAACTTCTCCGTCGTCGGCACCGATCGCGAAATCGGTATCATCGAACTGGATAAAGAATCCAAGAAGATGAGCAACTTGCCGGATGGTCTTGATCCAGGACTTACGGTGGAACTGGTCAACGACCTGCCGGACCCGGCCTATCCGAACGGCTGCCATGTCTGCGAGGTCGAAATCGATCCCGAAACCGGTATGGTCACCCTGGACCGCTACATGACGGTCAACGATTTCGGCGTGCTGGTGAACCCGATGCTGGTCGAAGGACAGGCCCAGGGCGGCGTCGTCCAGGGGATCGGACAGGTTCTTTGGGAAGAAGCGGTCTATGACGATGACGGCCAGTTGCTGTCGGGATCCTTCATGGATTACGCGATGCCGCGCGCGAACGACCTGCCCGATATCGGCTTCATTTCCAACCCCTCGCCCGCGCGGACCAATTCGCTCGGCGTGAAGGGTTGCGGCGAAGGCGGCACGGGCGGTTCGTTGCCCGCGACCTCCTGCGCGGTTCAGGACGCCCTGGCGTCTGCCGGGGTCGGCCCGATTGAAATCCCGGCCACGCCGGAAAAGGTCTGGCGGGCGTTGAACGCTTAGTTTTTACGATGCAGGCGCTCCACCGGAAAATTGGCCCGGTGGAGCCCTGCAATTTTCTCAAAGCGGCCCTGCTCCGGGGCCGTTTTTTTGTGCGACAATACAGCCAATTCAGTTCTATCCTTCCTGCTTCGCGCCTGGGCCGTCGGAATCCTGGGGGCCGTTTTCTATGGGAGTCCTCCGATGAATGTCATGACCATGCCGACAGACGGCGGCACGAACTCGCTCGAACAGTATTGGATGCCGTTCACGGCGAACCGGGAATTCAAGGCCTCTCCGCGCCTCATTACGAAGAGCGAGGGGATGTATCTGTGGAATCACCAGGGCGGTAAGCTGATCGACGGGTCGTCAGGGCTGTTCAACGTTGCCGCCGGTCACGGGCGCAAGGAAATCGCCGACGCGGTCTATGCCCAGATGATGCAGAACGACTACACCGCGCCGTTCCAGTTGAACCATCCGTCCGCCTTCGCGCTGGCCTCGAAGTTGAGTGCGATCCTGCCGGAACCGTTCAACCACGTCTTCTTCACGAATTCCGGCTCCGAATCCATCGACACCGCGCTGAAGATCGCCATGGCGTATCACCGCGCGAAGGGCGAAGGCCACCGCATCCGCTTCGTGTCGCGCGAACGCGCCTATCATGGCGTCAATATGGGCGGCGTCTCGCTGTCCGGCATGGTCCGCAACCGCGAGACCTTCCCGTCCGTGATGCCGAACATCGTCACCATCCGTCACACCTGGGACGCGGCGGCAGCCTTTACCAAAGGCCAGGCCGAGCGCGGCGCGGAACTGGCGGACGACCTTCAGCGCCATTGCGAAACCTATGGCGGCGGTACCATCGCCGCGGTCTTCGTGGAGCCGGTGGCCGGTTCCACGGGAACGCTGGTCCCGCCGAAAGGCTACCTGCAGCGCCTGCGCGAAATCTGCGACAAACACGGCATCCTACTGGTCTTTGATGAAGTCATCACCGGGTTCGGCCGCCTGGGCCATCCCTTCGCCGCCGACGCCTTCGACGTCATGCCCGATATCATCACCATGGCGAAGGCGCTGACCAACGGCGCGATCCCAATGGGTGCGGTCGCGGTGCGCGACGAGATCTACGAGACCGTCACGAACGCGGCCCCGGAAGACGCAATCGAGTTCTTCCACGGCTACACCTATTCCGGTCACCCGGCGGCCTGCGCGGCCGGTTTGGCGACGCTGAAGATATACGAGGACGAAGGCCTGTTCGAACGTGCCGCGGGACTCAGCGACTACTTCCTGGACGCGATCTGGTCGCTGAAGGACCTTTCCATCGTCAAGGATCTGCGCGGCAT
>CAYGTD010000441.1:0-2521 GCA_964352725.1 uncultured Roseivirgaceae bacterium | reverse complement strand
AAGAGGTTAAATCGTTCTTCGAATATTTGTTCATTATTGGTTCCAGGATTTAGCGTTACCAAGCCTCCCTTTGGTCCGATGATCTGAATAACAGCCTCCAATTCTGGGTACTCTGTTTTAAGTACTTTCGCTAGCATGGACTCAGTACTCCCACTCCTCATCAAACGGTTAGGATAATTCTTTGTGATATTTACCCGATAGATTTGATCTACTTTTGGCTGGTGTGTATCAAAACTTTTTTCGTATCGATTCTGCACATATAGGAATAAGGTGCTACTTAATCCTAATGTCAATGCAAGAATATTTATGGCAGAAGTCACTCGGTTTTTCCAAAGATTTCTGATAATAGAGAGTAGGAATGTTTTAGTCATGAGTTTCAAATTTGACTAATAAATGCCAAAAAAGCTGCCACAATATATAATTATCAGATAATGAGATACTTACCTTCATTTTGAAGGTGTTTGAGAGTTAAATATGACCGATCTGGAACAATCAACTGTTCCAACCTGGAACACTAAATGAGTATATTTAGCACGTGGAAATAATTGCTATCGATGATGACCCTATAATGCTTCATACCATTTCCATGGTATTGGAAGAGTCCTTCGGAGAAATAAACACGTTGGAGCATCCAGATCGTCTTTCAAATCTAATGACTGAAACGAACGCTAAAGTCGTCATTCTTGATTTAAATTTTTCCATAGGTGACTCAGATGGTGCTGAAGGTCTGGCATGGGTGAAAAAAATCAGTGATTCCTATCCTACTGTTTCAATCATTATCCTTACTGCCCATGGTTTCTTAGATATTGCTGTGAAATCATTAAAACAAGGTGCTACAGATTTTCTAGAGAAGCCCTTTTCCAATGAGAAATTAGTCGCCACCGTTCAGGCAGGTTTAAACCTTGCTAACGCTCAACTTAAGCTTGCTGATGTGGAGAAAAGTAGAGATCTATTAATTAATCAGGTCAATCGCTTTAACGATATGGTCATTGGTACCTCTTCCGGCATGCAAAAAGTAATGGAATTGATTGCAAAGGTTGCCAATACAGATGCATCCGTATTGATCACTGGAGAACATGGAACAGGAAAAGAAGTATTGGCCCAGCTCATCCATCAGAAATCAAATCGCGCTTCTCAGCCTTTTGTGGTATCCGATTTGACAGCTATCTCCCCCGGTTTATTCGAATCAACTTTATTCGGTCATGTAAAAGGAGCCTTTACAGATGCCAGCGATGACAAAACAGGATTAATGGAAACGGCTAATCTTGGAACTTTATTGCTGGATGAAATAGGTGATATCTCGCTTCAGCTTCAATCCAAGTTATTGGCTGCATTGGAGAATAGAGCCATACATCGTGTAGGTGAACATCGCCCTCGTGCGGTTGACATTAGAGTTATATGTACTTCTCATAAATCCATAGATGAGTTGTATGATACGTCACTTTTTCGTCAGGATTTACTGTTCAGAATCAATACAGTACATATTGAAATTCCGCCTTTGAGACATAGGCGTGAAGACATAAAGGAACTTGTTATTCACTTTTTGGGCCAATTCAATAGAAAATATAATCGCTCATTCAGTTTAGATAAATCTCAACTAAATGAGCTGACAGGTTATGATTGGCCTGGTAATGTTCGAGAGCTTAGAAATAGCATAGAACGAATGGTGATCATGGATAGTAAGAATGAGTTTAAAGATCAATCTTCCACTCTCTCCAAAGAGGATAACCTCTACGAACTAGAAAAGAATAAGATTGAAGAGGTGATTGAAAGGCATTCAGGTAATATTAGTCGTGCAGCTGCTGAGCTGGGTATTGGGAGAAATACGCTATACCGAAAAATGAAAAAATATGGGCTTTAAAATAAGCTTTCTAAAAATAGTACTGAGAGTACTCATTATAGTAGGATGGGTATTCAGCATGAGTTATACTTATTTCAAAACGGACCTCACCGTTACTCCTATTATGTTTGGTCTGCTTACGCTTTTCTCTATCGTAGAGTTAACCTGTTTTCTAAGAAGACAAGAACGAAACTGGATCAGTTTCCTCGAATCTGTTCGGCATCAGGACTTCAATCGTATTTATAAAAAGCAAGCATCCAAAGAACTCAGCGACGCGTACGAACTCATTTCGCAAAGTATGGAAAAGCTGCAGGCAACCAATCAAGCAGATTTTCGCTTGATTCAAACTGTATTGGGTCATATCTCTGTAGGTGTAGTGTGCTATCAGGACAATGGCAATGTTATATTCACCAATAAAGCTTTTGATATGTTACTGAATATCCCAGGACTGGTTCATGCGGATCGATTAAAGAATGACCATTCTCAAATTTATGAGGTCATAACCAAACCTGAATCGAATCCAAGCGGATGGATAGATCATGAAAATGGCCAAAAATTATTTGTGAAAACCGAATCATTTAAGCTAAAGGGAGTGAATCACACACTCGTTTCCTTAACGGATATCAGGAGTTCTCTTGATGCTAAAGAACTCGAAAGCTATCAAAAGTTGATGCGTGTCAT
>CAYGTD010000440.1:0-2522 GCA_964352725.1 uncultured Roseivirgaceae bacterium | reverse complement strand
ACTTGACGAAGGATGGATCATCTCTGGTAGAAAGAATCATTCCTGAAGCAGTGAAGTATCGAAAGAAAGGAATAGAGGGCCTTACGGAGGAGGAAATGCAAGTATTTAAAAAGGTGTTAAATACCATTCACGACAATTTCACGAGGGACTAATTTTTTTAATTTTAAAATGATATATCAATAATTGATATGAAATACTTGATAATTGTTATGCTTGTTTTTTCTTCAAGTAATTTTCTCAATGCCGAAGGGTTTGAATTAAAGTGGAGACATGGAGCAGAGACTATTCAATTTAGTCTTACAGCCCCAACCACTGGTTGGGTTGCTGTGGGCTTTAGTGAAACAGGAGATTTGATAGATTCCAATCTCATTCAGGGCAGAGTCAAGAATGGAGAGGTTTTCATTCAAGATCAGTTCATTACGGGTTTTGGAGAGCACCCACCTGTGGAGGCATTGGCTGTGCCATCTAGAATCTCAAAATTGGAGGGAGTTGAAAAGGATGGAAAAACAACGATTTCATTCTCCATTACCAAGGGCAAAATGGATAAACTCCATTACGATTTATCAGAAGGAAAAGAAATCAATGTTTGGTTGGCCTATTCTGTTTCTGATGATTTTGATCATCACTCAAGAAAGCGAATTTTGAGGAAGATTGTCTTGTGAAACCTAAAAATGGATAGTTTGAATGACTTCTTGTCATAAAATTGGCTCTTAATTTTTAAACACCAATGAGGTATATTTGAAAGATAGGTATTGTGTGTTATGCACGATACATTAATGTTATGCACAAAATCATTACTCATTGGAACCTAAAGTATTCATATCATACAGCTGGACTGATCAATCCCATCAAGAATTAGTAAAACATTGGGCAGATAGACTGATTGCTGACAACATTGAAGTTGTCCTAGATATTTACGATTTAAAGGAAGGCGATGATAAATATGTCTTCATGGAGCAAATGGTAACAGATAAGTCAGTAACCCATGTGCTAGTAATCTGTGATAGAAAATATTCTGAAAAGGCTGATGGAAGGGAAGCTGGAGTTGGAACCGAATCTCAAATAATATCAAAGGGAGTTTACGAGAAAGTAAAACAATCAAAGTTTATTCCTATTGTTTGTGGGTTTGATGATAACGGCCAACCCTATTTACCAACCTTCCTTCAGTCTAGGATTTGGATTGATTTTTCGAACCCTGAAGCCGAAAATGAAAATTGGGAAAGGTTAATAAGGTTAATATTTGGAAAACCCCTTCACGTTAAGCCAAAAAAAGGTAAGACTCCTTCTTACATCACTGAGGATCAAAAATTACCGACTAATGAATCTTTTGCCAAATTCAACTCGTTTCGTCAAGCTCTTTTACAAGGCAAAATTGGTATAAAGAAATATAGAAAGGATTTCATTGATTCCTGCATATCATATGCTGATGCACTTAGAATTAGGGAAAGGCCAGACATAGAAAAATTGGGCGAAAAAGTTTTGGATGATTCTAATAAACTAAAACCAATAAGAGATTTTATTACTGACTGGGTTCTGCTTGAAAGTGAAGCTAACCCATCCCAAGAATTTGCTGACGCACTCATTGAGTTTCTGGAACGGTTAAGAGAGCTTAAATCCAGACCACAAGAAATATCGTCATGGAATGAATCATGGTTTGAAGCTCACTCAATCTTTGTTTATGAAACCTTCTTATACATCGTCGCAGCTCTAATGAAATCAGAAGCATACAATGTCTTGCATGAGATATTTTCAACACATTATTTGACGCCAACTACAGAAAGGAATAATTCAAAATTTGAAAGGTTTGATTCATTTTATGGATACTCAGATGCTTTACACCAAGTCTACTCAACTCCTGAAAGAAAGTTATACGCACCTGCAGCTGAGCTTGTGAAAAGGCATTCCGATAGACAAGATCTACCTTTTTCAGATATCATTCAGGCTGAACTACTAATTTTACTAATTACATTTATAACACCGGATGCCCATTGGTACCCACAGACCTTTCATTATTCATCTTACGAACACGAATACTCATTTTTTATTCGAACGACCCAACACAAACACTTTAAGAAACTTGCAATCGTAACAGGCATAGAAAATGCGGAAGAACTAAAAAAAAAGGTAGAGGAAGGACAGGAAAGATTAGGAGTGGAAAGGTGGCATAACTTTCGGTTTATCCGAAATTTCTCAACCCAACTGAACCTTGAAAACATGGATACACTTGCTTAAATACACCCTTAGCCTTGTTTCGTGTCCTCACGAAACAAAATAAAGGCACGGAAGTAACTTCTGCGCTAGGGGCGTAGCTTCTTGAAGCTGAAATGCAAAACCGATACTTTAGTCGATATTTAAAAATTCCAGAGGCACACGCCATATCCGGTCGTTAGTTTCCATTATGTACTTCGCCAAGAGCATCAATTAAGGGAATATTTTGTAGATATCTTTTCGGTGGGCAACTCTAGCGAACTGAACAACTCTCGCCTTGTTTCGTGTCCTCACAAAACAAAATAAAGATTGAA
>CAYGTD010000439.1:0-2545 GCA_964352725.1 uncultured Roseivirgaceae bacterium | reverse complement strand
TTCCTACAGATTCTTTTGATATCGGTGAACCAGCTCCTTTAAAGCTTCCCTTTGATGAGCAGCCTTTTAATTGGGAGAGCTTGCCAGATTCAACTTTTGATTTAAGCTCAATACCCAACGTTCCTTTCAACTTAAAAACTAAACTACTACAACGTCCTACTATCATAAAGGCCGGTGATCCAACGCCTAGGTTAAATGCTACCCGTGGTGTCATGGATATAGGATTCAACTTTGGGCTTTCCGAAGGAGTTGGAGCTTTATTGAGAGACGATTTTGGTTTCCTGTGGATAGGTACTAACGGTGGAGGAGTATGTAGGTATGATGGGACAAATTTGGAAATTTATGATAAGGCTCAAGGATTAATAGACAATCGCATTACATCCTTATATGAAGATAAAGACCATAGAATTTGGATTGGAACTCCAAGAGGAATCGACATTCTTGATCGCAAGAAAGGTGTAATTCATCATTTGAATGATAATATTTCAGATTTATTAGTCTTTTCAATTCTTCAGGATCAAAAGGGTTTAATCTGGTATACCTCACAGTCACACGGTGTTTTTGTTTTTGATTGGGAATTAAAAATACTAAAACGAATAGGAGAAAATGAAGGACTCCCCTCCGATTCAAATTTAAACCTGATTCAGGATGACCAAGGATTTATATGGATCACATCTATGCAAGGCATGTTTATTATAAACCCAATTAAAAAAGTGAGGAAAAGAATTACCACCAAGGAAGGTTTGAAGTCCAATATGGTAATGAATATACTGCAAGACATTGACGGTAACTATTGGCTTGCACAACTCTCGGGTGTCCAGTTAATTGATCTTAAAAACAACAAGATTATGGATCTAAATCAAAAACAGGGGTTCCCGGAGCAATTTTTTTCCTCTGCGCTTTTGCAAGATCATGAAGGCCGGATTTGGATTGGAACCGGCAATAATGGCGTTTACATTTTAGATCGAAAGCGGCAAACACTTGAGAATATAAGACTGGAAAAGCCATCCAAGGATGGGGTTTTTATTAATTCATTCGTTGAGGACCCATCTAATCAGATTTGGATTAGTACATGGAACAATGATAGTTATCTCTTCAAGAAAGCTATGGGTAGACCAGCCAATTTGAGTACTAGCGATAATCTGAGCGGCACAGTTATATGGTCAACATTAGTAGATTCAAATGAGAATATCTGGATAGGAAATACAGGGAATGTCTTCGATATTTATTTTCCTGAAAGCAAAACTATCAAGCATTTGGGGCATGATCAAAACTTATGGCTCAATGGTGTTATTCGCTTTGCTAAGAAGGGTGAGGAGGAAATAGTTGTCTATAGTTCTAGTAGTCAATATCTCAACTTTGTCAATCTGAAGAAAGGAACTACTCAGTACATGGATATGAAGTTAGATTTCAATTTAAGCCACTTAATAGTGGATGCCAATAATGTTATATGGATTGGTTCATACTCTGGGGATGTCTATAAAATTGAAAATGGTCAGATGCATCAAATGGACAAGTCTGAGGAAAATCAAGCCAGTAGAATTCTTACCCTTGGTTTAGATGAGAAAGAGCGCATATGGGTAGGATACGATAGAGATGGTATCACAATATTTGTTTCTGAAAGTGATACTTCTATGAGGCTAACGACGGAGGAAGGTCTGATTTCTAACCAAGTAGATACCTATTTGAATGGTTCTGATGGGAAGGTTTGGATTGGGACCCAAGGAGGCATAAGTAGAATAGACATTAATACCAATATGATCAGTAACCTTTCGGAAAAGGAAGGACTTTTCAACAATGATATTTGGACACTCAATGAATTTGAGAAAGACATCTATCTAGGTACTACAAAGGGTCTTTCTATCATGAGTCAGAGCGGAGATGATATTCATAAATGGAGCACCCTTAATTATGAGCGCCAGCAGGGTTTATCCGAAGTTGATTTTGCTAACAATAGCGGGAGCTTCACTAAAGAGGGGCAATTCTGGGCTGGTGTAAACACAGCTGTTTTGACGGTGATAGATCGACCAAAGTTGGATTCTTCCATCCAAAAACCATACATCACAAGTGTAAAGGTGATTGACGAGAATTTCGATTTCTATCAATCATCTTCTCTTGGAAAGGCTCTTAGTGAGATAGATACGTTGTGGTCAACTTCTGGTGAATTTATCTTCAATCAAAAGCGGAAGCTTGTGGATAGTTTGATCGCTCTTGACCAAGGTATGACATGGGATAGTATTAGCCCAGTTTATCAAATGCCTGTGAATCTTCAGCTGCCGTACGATAAAAATTACTTCAGTTTCACTTATGCAGCCAATGATTTATCAAACCCTAACCATGTTCGCTATCAATACATATTAGAGGGCATCGATCAAAATTGGAGTGCCGTTTCAAGCAACACAACCAGCGAAAACTATAGGGATTTACCTCCAGGTAAATATACCTTCAAAGTATCGAGCAAGGGGAGCAACGGACTATGGAGTGATCCTGCCACATTTGATTTCCAGATTACACCTCCTTGGTGGCAAACCTGGTGGGCATACAC
>CAYGTD010000438.1:0-2557 GCA_964352725.1 uncultured Roseivirgaceae bacterium | reverse complement strand
GTATGTCATTTACTTCCAAAAACTAGAAATTGAGCTCATCGTCCACGTTGATTATTCATTTATTCGCTTCTCACTCTAAAGAGAAAAAAAGAACACTCTTAAAAATTTAAATATCACTCCTTTTCTGAATACAATTGATGGAAGCATGCAAGATGTTGCTGATCATTTTTCTCTCGCTTAAACCTTCACACCAGCAAAATGCAATCTCAACAGGAGAAATAGATTTGATTAAACTTTTATCACCGATATAATCAATCCACCGGATAAGGCACAAAAACAAAATTGGTGAACTGCTCATCTATTACAAATAGGCAACAGAACTCATCAGGGTCTTTGTAATTCTGTTTAAAAATTTCTTCATTCGCCACCACTCCTCTTTGGATGAATTCTTCCATAAAAGAAGCATAATAATGCCAGTCATTCTCAGCTTGAAAAGCCTCAACTAAAACTTGACCAATCGGCTGCTCTACCTGGCACATTGGAAATACAGGAAAGTCTGAAAATCCTTGCTTTTTAATTGCATAAGAAGCTTCTCGTAAGGTATCGGCTACTTTCACAAAATCTGAAGAAATCTTACCTAAGTATTTTGGGTCTAATTCTGGATCGTTTTGCATAGTTCTTATTCTTTTTCGTTTTTCCTGCCTGCCCGAGTTCAGGCGGACGATTGCAGGAATCATTGTTCTAGAGATTCCTGAATTCACTTCGATTCATCAGGAATGACGCTTCCTTTTGTTTTATTTTTTTAATTTGAGAAGCACCACATTCTCCACATGCTGTGTTTGAGGAAACATATCTACTGGTTGAATTTTCACAACATCATACACCTGCCCCAGTACTTCTAAATCACGAGCCTGAGTAGCAGGGTTGCAACTAACATAGACAATTCGATCAACCCTTAAGTCTGCAAGCAACTGCGTCACCCTTGGATGCATTCCGGCACGTGGAGGATCGGTGATAATTACATCAGGTTTCCCATGCTCATTGATGAACTCGTTTGCGAGCAAGTCTTTCATGTCTCCAGCATAGAAATCTGTATTAGTGATTCCGTTTATTTCAGAGTTAACAAAAGCATCTTTTATGGCATCTTCTACATATTCAATTCCTATCACTTTCTTGGCTGATCGAGCCACGAAATTGGCGATAGTTCCAGTGCCCGTATAAAGGTCATAGACCAGCTCATCTTTTTGAATATTGGCAAAATCTGCAGCTATTTTATAAAGCTCATGTGCTTGTTCAGAATTGGTTTGGTAAAAAGATTTAGGGCCAATCTTGAATTTTAAGTCACCCATCTGTTCCATTATATGATCATTACCATGAAACAACTCCACTTCTAGATCGCTAAAAGTGTCGTTTCCTTTTTCGTTCACTACAAACATTAATGAAGAGATTTGTGGAAATTCCTTTTTCAGGAAATTCATCATCAAATCAATCATCTCCTGGTCTCTTTTGGCTACCTGAAGGATTACCATCAAATCACCAGTCGTAGCAATTCGAATAATGAGATTTCTCAAGAAACCAGTTTGATGTTTCAGGTCGAAATATTCAATGCCGTGATCATCTGCAAATTGCTTAACTCCCAATCTAATTTCATTAGAGGGATCTGGCTGTAAATGACATTTGTTTACATTCAAAATTTTGTCATAGCGCTTAGGAATATGAAAACCCAAAGCAGAACGAACATGCTCCTCGTCCGAATCAATTTCCTCCTTTGTCAGCCAACGGAAGTTAGAAAAAGTATATTCCATCTTGTTGCGATAGAAAGTTGTTTTCTTAGATCCAAGAATAGGCTGTACTTCAGGTAACTCAAGACCGCTCAATTTTCGAATGTTTTCTACTACATGGCCCTGTTTGTATTTCAATTGAGAGTCATAGTTCATATGTTGCCATTTACATCCTCCACACAACCCAAAATGCTCGCAAAACGGCACTATTCGCTCCTTTGAATCTGAAAGCATCTCTAACACATATGCCTCTAGAAATTTCTTCTTTTTTCCATTGATTTTCACTTTCACCACATCGCCTGGGACAGTTTCTTTCACGAAAACTACCAGACCTTCATGCCTTCCAACTCCCTTACCTTCCGATGAAATATCGATGATTTCTAATGAGTCAATTGTTGCTCCTTTTTTCATTGTCACAAAAATAGCTTTCAGAGGGCTTTGGTTTGTAGGGTTTTGTGTAGTTTAATTGTTTCGAAAGAAGATCATGAGGAGATTCCTATTAACTTTTCTTTTTACTATCTCAATCCTTTGTAGCTATTCATTCCATATCGTTGGTGGTGAACTGGAGTTTATATATGTCAGTGATGGCGTATACAGAATTAATGTAATCCAATATTTTGATGAAGCTCAAGCTCAAAACCCAGGCCCTGAGGGTCAGGTCATAGTTTATATATTTAGAAATAGAGATAAACGACGAATGTCAATTCATACTTTGAATCTGCAAAATCAGGAGATTGTACAATATTCGAATATTGAATGCTTTAGAGAGGAACTTCAAACGTCAAGAGTGACATGGTCTGCTGAAGTAGAACTTGACCCCATAGATTACGATGATG
>CAYGTD010000437.1:0-2565 GCA_964352725.1 uncultured Roseivirgaceae bacterium | reverse complement strand
AGCTTCTTGAAGTTTTAATTTATCGTTACTGATCATTTCTTTTAATGAGTACTTACTTGAGTGAATTTATCTAAATCTAAAAACTTTATCTTAAACTCTGTCAATCATGGAAAATGTATTGAGTAGGCAATGAGCTATAATTATTGGCCACAAGTTTCGGCCTGTGGTCACATATACGATCCCCATCGTTAGTCCAATGAGACCAGTGGTAATTGATCTTTCCGATAAATCATTTGAATGTCTAAATCCAAAAATAGCTGCTTGAAAAAGTACAGCTATGATCGTAGCAATGTATGGTTTAGAAATTAGTTTCTCTACCCAATTGAGTAAGAATCCACGTTCTAGTATTTCTTCAAAGAATGATTCTAGTAATACGGCTGGCATAATAATAAAGAACAAAGTCCAATTGCCTTCAAGATTTCCAAATTTGGAAACAGCATTTTCATTAGAAGTGTCTTCGGTAAGTGAGAATGAGAAAATATCAATGAGTATGTTGAATAATATGATACTGGCAATTGCAGCAACGGCAGCTATCATTGAAATTCCAAGGCATTTCCAAATACTCTCAGGTCTGTAAAGACCAAGTTGCTTCCATGATACGCTGCGTGCTTTCATTCTCCATGTTGCAATTATAAATGTAGTTAATGACCAGAAAAGTCCATTAACTAGAAAATGAAGCTTTGTAAAGTATATTTCCCTAACCAGAAACATGACTGATAGGTAAATGACAATATCAACTAAGAATCCAACATGATTGGTTTTGGAAATTTGTATTGACGTCATTTTATTGATTTTGAAATGTTTTATTGTAGATGTTTGTTGAATCAAGAATTCAATTTCATTGTAAGTAAAGCACGGAAATCTAATCACTGAGTATTTGCTCAATTAAGGTATTAATCAGCATTAATCCTTATGAAATTTAAAATATTGCACCTTGGAATTTTCTCTAAAAATTGAAATGTTCAATATACCTTCGCTATTATGAAGCCTATATTATTCATAGACAGAGACGGTACAATCATCCAAGAAACAGATGATGAGAAGATAGAGACCATTGAAAAGCTTGATTTCCTACCTGAGGCACTTTTCTACTTGAAGAAAATAAAAGAAGAAACGAACTATTTGTTTGTGATGGTGACCAATCAAGATGGGTTGGGAACGGAAGCTTTTCCTGACCATGAATTTTGGCCAGTTCACAATTTCATTATGCGTTTGCTAGAAACGGAGGGTATCCATTTTGATGCTGTACATATCGATGAACACTTTGAAAAGGACAATCATCCCAATAGAAAGCCAGGAACTGGAATGCTCACTGAATACCTGAATGGAGAGTACGACCTAGCTAATTCTTTTGTATTAGGAGATAGAGCTACAGATGTCCAGCTTGCTAAGAATCTTGGAGCTAAGGCTATTTATCTTAAATCAGCTTACTCTGATGACTCAGTAGAGGCAGAGTTAAAAACGGGTAGTTGGAAAGAGATCTATGAATATTTGGTTCAAGGTTGAATTAGATTCCTGCATGCGCAGGAATGACGTATTACATCCTTCCCCAAGGAATTCCAAGTAGCATCAATACCAATGACATTCCAAAGAAGATAGATTGAAAGCGAAATTTGACTTGAGCATCTTCTGTCTTTTTACTTATTGATCTTCCTACCTGAGCAGCAATGACAGCAAATAACATGAGCGCTAGATGTTCTACCGACCAAAATCTTACTGTCTCGTCTGCCATGTTAAAAGAAAAATCAGAGGTGTAAGGACTTAAGAAGAAGTAGAGGATTAATCCAATCAGAAGCTGTAAATGCATTAACCCTACAAAAGCAGGAGCAATGATTCTATCAAATTTCCCATACTTGGTGCCACCAAAAAGACCTACAAGCGATTTGAGAACTACAACTATTGCAGCTAAAAGAATAAGCCATCTAAGGCCAGAATGAAGATGTAGAAAAAAGGTGTACATGGTTTATTAATTTTTCTCAAATATAACCCACCAGAGCTATTCCTGTTTCATAATTTATGATTTCAGCTTTATGAGTCTTTCTGCTGCCATTTGTATGGTTTGTTCTTGCTTGGCAAAACAGAGTCGGATCACCTTATCAGAGCTAGAATCAGAGTAGAAGGGTGAAAGTGGAATGGCAGCTACTCCAATTTCAGAAGTGAGGTATTTCGCAAAGTCTACATCATTCTTATCACTAATCTCAGCATAATTGTAAAGTTGAAAGTAAGTACCCTTAGCCACTTTAGGTGTTAATGGTACACTTTCAAGAGCATTGTTCATAAAGTCTCTTTTTTGCTCAAAAAAGGAGGGAAGTGACTCGTAAGTTGAGGTGTCTTTAAGGTAATCAGCAATGGCAAATTGGATGAATGAATTGCAACAGAATACGTTCCATTGATGGATGGTCTTGAATTCATTGATTAGCCGTTCAGGACCTACAATATATCCTAGCTTCCATCCAGTTGCATGAAGTGTTTTACCAAAAGAAAACACTGCTAGCGATTGTTCGAATAGATTGGGAAATCGCATGACGCTTTGATGCTGTTCTCCATCATAGATTAGATGTTCAT
>CAYGTD010000436.1:0-2572 GCA_964352725.1 uncultured Roseivirgaceae bacterium | reverse complement strand
GCTTCGGTAGGGACTTGCATAGTGGGGAGCAACGAAGTTTACCTTGACATTGGCAGTAATGAAACAAAAATAAATGTCAGAAACAATAATATTTAGCCAAAAGCAAATTGAATTTCTATTAGAATCCGCAAAGATTTTGATTCCATTAAGTACTGGATTCATTCTTCTTATCAGTTCGAGTATAACTAAATTTAAGGAACTAAAAATTAGCAATTCAGAAAGTAATAAAATATTAATTATTGGTGTATACGCTTGGATAATAATTTCAATTGGCTTATGGAGTGGTGTTATTGCGTTTATGATTGATTGTTCACATCCATTCGAAAGATTCGATGGTGCTACAACTTTTATTAGTTTTGAACAATTGAATTGGGAATATAGAATGGGTGTCCTGACAGCTAAGTGTGCTTTGATTTCTTTTTTTATTGGGGTTATCCTCTATTCGATTTGTGCTTATAGAATTTTCATGAAAGAATACTAAATAGTTTATGAGGAAAGGTATAATTCTATTTTTTATGTTTTTACCGTTTATTGGTTTTATAATAGCGGCAATTATTTCGTTTCCTGAAAGTGATTTTCAAATTACAAAGGGTGTTGAATTAATTGAAAATAAGTCCGAACCGATTTATATAAATACTAACGCTAGAGTTTATCAAGAAAAAAAGGAAGTAGGAGAATTGACAACTTCGTCGATCATCTATTTTGATAGCTTGATAAATCACTATATAGTATTTGGCTGGATATGGAAACAATCTTTGGAATTAGACTCGAGTAATTTTCAAATCACAATAATAAAAGACGAAAATATTAGAGTTGCGTCTAATAGAATAATTATTGGTAAACTTTTTAAAGGAGCTAAAGGCGAATTAATTCATGAAAGTAGTAGAAATAGTTGGGTTTTAGGAAAGTTTCCATTTATTGTAGACACTCTTAATCTAAATCATAAAAAGCCTAAAGGCATCTTCTCTGGAATTCACCCTATTGAAACTATTACTACTTCTGAAGGAGGCGAATATTATGATGACAAATCACCAGAAGTTGAAATGATAATAGGGGTATATTTATTTTTAAAAAGGAATATTGCATTAACAATTTTATTGATACTAATCATTTTGTTGTTAACATTTAAACAAAGCGTTAAAAAAGAATTTAATAAAATCCTTGAAAAGATAAAGAGAAAAAAGGAAGATGAAAACACTACTGCCAACAAAAGCTAAATCGTCCATTCGCCCTAAACGGGCGTACGGCGTTTAGCTAAATCGTTGGCAACAATGCGGCAATAGGACATTGACATCTAAATATTATTGACCATGGAACAGATATACTTAAACATTGGAATTTCAATAGCAAGTATAATACTCGGACATTTGATTTCGAGGGTATTTGACAGGCCAAAGCCATTGCTAGTAATCAAGGAGTTTTCAACAGGAACCAAAAACACAAAATCGAATTGCTCACCAGAAGTATCCAAACTTACTAGTAAATCATGGTTTATGCCGACAGTAGATGCAGGCGAAGTACAGTGGAATGAACTAGAGCGGGCCTTTAAAATTGCAAAAGTAGAGCTAAAAGATTTGGAAGGTATTGAAAGTAAAGTTGAGAGACTAATAAGAGGATTGACAAGCGCTTCGACTGACAATGAAAAGAAAACTGCGATATCTAGACTATTCCAAGGAGAAAATGGTGAAGTTCTTGATATTCTACAACTCATGCATTATAGAAATAAAGCTATTCTTCCGACAAATGTGAATAGTGGAACACCTTCTTTGCCGACAACTATTCACAACGAGAGAGAAGGCTGCTTCATTTTTGTATTCGAAGAGTTTATTGGAATGTTAGGCAAGAATTTAAATGCTGATGATTGGAGAAAAAAAGCCCTTTTACCTTTTGTAAACTCAATAATGTATCTTGATGCAGCTAACATAATTGAAAACTTAAAGTTGGTACCGGCAATTGCAAACGAGCAAAAAAGTATTCTAATTGACCTTAGAGAGAAACTTAATCCATTAAGACAAAAGGAGACTATCTGGTTTGTTAAGTGCGTATTGACAAACTATGGTAATGCTCCTATTATTATTTACCCGGAAGCAAAATTAAAAATATTCAAAAACGTGCTAAATAAGGAGGAACCTATTCCATGTTACCTTGGAATAGAAAATGAGAAAGGCGATGATGTGACAGATGCAATTGGGCCTATGGTAATAAATAGTCATGAAAAATTGAACTTATGGGCAATCACGAAAGAAAAGATGGACAAGATGCCCAATGGTAAGATTGTAGAAGCTCATTATTCGAGCGGGACATCCAAAGCCAAGTTGACAATTCTGACAGGGTGGAGAATTTTTCCAATACTAAAACATACGACAAGTCAGTCTATGATATTTAGGGAGTAATAATTTGAGTACGGACTAAGCCGCACTGTTGCCAATCGAGTAGACGGCCATGAGCCATAAGCCCACGGTGCGCCTCTCACACCACCTGCCGTACGGGTCTCGTACTGAGCGGTTCATTAAGTATTGGAGATACCTTAGCGTAGTGATCCCACAGAGATTGATAGCCTCGCTTCCTCAGT
>CAYGTD010000435.1:0-2578 GCA_964352725.1 uncultured Roseivirgaceae bacterium | reverse complement strand
GCATTGAATAGACTCACCATGGAAGAAATGCTTATGCGAATGATCGAAAATGAAGCGTTGAATGGAAATGAAGCATATACCATTACTTCATTATTCACAGATACGCGTCAAGGTATTTGGGGTGAACTTTATAACGGCAGAAAAATTGACACATATAGAAGAAATCTTCAGAAAGAACACATTGACCGTTTAGGAGAATTGATGAATATCGAAGATGAGAAATTTGCTAATTCTGATATCCCATCAATCGCCATGGCTACTTTAAGCCGATTGGAAAGAGATGTGAAAAGTGGGTTATCTCGTCAAAATGACGCGTCTTCAAGATTCCATTTGCAAGATGTTCAGAAAAGAATTGATGCTATTTTGAATCCTAAATAAATAAAATACTGGAATTCATCATTGAGTTTTACCGCTCAATGGTGAATTCTGATATTTGAACTGCAGCAAATATTCCTAAGCCCCCTTCAATATTGGAAGGCAGTCTCACAGGGTCTGCAAAAGGATCTTCTCCCTCGTAGTTGACTAAAATCTCATAGTAATCAAAGTAATTTTCTTCACAAGAAATAATTCGAAGGTTTACTCGATCATATCCATTTCCATATTGATATCCTTCTCCTTTTGCTGAGAGCAATTGACCGTCTCTATTTTTATCACTAACGAATTCATCCCCATCAAAGAAAAATGGATCTCGGTACTCTGATCCTAATTCAGACTCACCGTCAGCGACAATGCGATAGTAATTCGTTTCATTACTTAAGTCTTTCCAGAAAACTTCCACTTTATAATTATCCACGATTTTACTCGATTCCAATTCTAATATTCTTCTTGGAACTGTGGCTTCTCCGAATACGGTGGTTCCATCTGCAGTTACTTCAATTCGATACGTAACCCCTTCTTCAATAGGATAAGTATCTGTAGATAAAATGTACTGCTCAATGCTTGCGCTATAATCTAGCGTGCGTTCAGTTACACCATTTGTAATGGTCACTTGTGCATCTGTAATTATGTCACTATTATCATAATCAATAACACCAAAGGCACTTTTCGATAAAGAAACCTGCACATTTATCTCATCAAAAGAAGGGGCTATTAGCCCATTCACTACTAATTTGTCCTCAGCGTTTTCAACTTGCGGGGGAGTCACCTCCTCCTCACACGAAAGAATCATCATTGCAATGATGCAGGAAAAAAGTGTTCTGAAGTAATTCATTAATATTTTATTAAAATTCATACGTGTAGCTGATGGAAGGTAATATTGGGAAAAGGCTATACTTTCTTAGAATGCCTTCATTTTGGTTATTTCTAAAAACAGTTTCTTGGCTATAGAAAAACGGATTTTTTCTACTGTAAGCATTGTACAAACTCAATTCCCAAGTTCTAATACCATTTCCTTTTGGCTTACTCATGCGAAGACTTAGATCCATTCGATGATAAGCTTCTGCTCTAAAATTATTCCTCTTCTCCGTGTCGTCGAATTGACTATTGTATATGTAGCTATTCCCTAAAATATCCGGCATTGTGCGATAGGTTCTTAAAGGCAATGAGAAATTATTCCCAGTTCCATATACCCAAGTTCCCGATAAAGTAATTCGCTCAGAAAATGTATAAATACCGACCATAGAAATATCGTGTCTTCTATCGTAGCGAGGTAGAAATTTTTCACCAAAATTGATTTCGTCAAACTGAAATTCAGTTTTTGAGAGCGTATAACCAATCCACCCATTGAAGTCCCCAACCTTTTTCTGAACTAGTAATTCAATGCCATAAGAATCAGCTTCCCCTGCGGTAATGTTATCCTCCCAAGAGATGTTCTCTGAAGATTCAGGATCATCTAAAACTAAAAAGCTTGCACCTTCTTTATACGAAATGACATTATTGGATTTTTTAAAATAACCCTCAAGGGTAACGGTAACATTACTTGCCAAATCCTTTGCAACTCCAAGCGCCACCTGATTAGAGGTTTGTGGCTTTACCCTATCAGTGGATGACACCCACAAATCTGTTGGAAGACCAATGCCTGAATTACTTAACAAATGCACATATTGATTCATAGATGCATAGGAAGCTTTTACTGAGAAGTCGCTAAATAACATATATGCCAAGGAAATTCTTGGCTCTGGTTTAATGTATTGCTTTTCCTTATGGACAAAATGACTCAATCTAAACCCAACATTTACATTGAGTTTATCAAACAAACGCATATCATCTTCTGCATAAATAGCTGACTCTAATGTATTGAATTTAGTTTGCTCATCTGTGGGCTCTACCCCATCTTCTTCTATTACCAAAGCACTTGGGATAAATTGATGAGATGTGGAAGCAATACCGAATTTGATAGCATGGTTGATTGTAGGAAAGAAATCGAAATCATATTTAAAACCAACATCACGGATACTAGTAGTGAACTTCAATGTAAAATCTTCCTCCTCACCAGTGATTGCAAATTGATATCTACTAAATATTAATGAGGCATTTGAAAAAATTTTATTGGTAAACTGATGATTCCATCTGACTGTGGAGGTGCCATTCCCCCAACCAAGACAGCATAAAAAAGCTTCGTTGATTTTTCAAGAAAACA
>CAYGTD010000434.1:0-2585 GCA_964352725.1 uncultured Roseivirgaceae bacterium | reverse complement strand
CGATATGCTTGAACTACTGACGGGTTGAACTCCACTTGAATTTTCACATCCTTCGCGATGGTAAACATCGTACCTCCAAATTCATTCACCAATACCTTCTTAGCTTCTTTCATGTTGTCTATGTAGGCATAGTTTCCATTTCCTTTATCAGCTATTTTCTCCATTTTAGAATCTTTGTAGTTCCCCATCCCAAAACCCAGAACGGTTAAAAACACTCCATCTTTTCTTTTCTCCTCAATCAATCGTTCCATCTCAGCGTTACTTGATGCTCCTATATTGAAATCGCCATCAGTTGCCATTACTACACGATTGTTCCCTCCTTCTACATATTGCTCTTTGGCGATTTTGTAAGCCAAATTGATCCCAGCACCACCAGCCGTGGATCCTCCTGCTTGCAGATTATCCAATGCTTCCATGATTTTCTTTTTATCGTTTCCATCTGTTGGCTCTAGCACCAAGCCAGCTGCTCCTGCATACACCACGATAGACACTTTGTCCTGTGGTCTTAGCTCATTAGCTAGCATTTTAAATGCAGATTTCAAAAGAGGTAATTTATTTGGTGCATTCATTGATCCAGATACATCTAGCAGAAATACAATGTTGGAGGCTGGTAAATTTTCCAATTCTATTTTCTTTCCTTGCAAGCCTACCTGTACAATCAAGTGATCTTTATTCCATGGAGCTCTTGCTAATTCTGTATTAATAGAAAAGGGATTTTTGCCTGTTGGATTTTTATAATCGTAGGAGAAATAGTTGATCATTTCTTCGATCCTAACCGCATCTTTTGGTGGTAGTGAACCATTCTGAATAAAGCGTCTCATGTTGCTATAAGATGCAGCATCCACATCTATCGAGAAAGTGGAGAGTGGTTTATCTAATGCACTCCTAAATCCATTTTCATCTACTGATGCATACTCTTCTGTGTTATGAATTACTCCATTTTCATAGGAAATAGTCGGAGAAAATGACATCCCTCGAATCTGTACACCAGAAGTCCTTCCTTGCAGTTGATCAGAAACAGCATATCCCAGTGCTTTTTTTTCTCTCTTTAAAGCTTTAGCGGTAACCACTACTTCCTGTAATTCGGTTGAGCCGGTCATCACGACATCAACCACCGTACTTTTTCCTATTTTTTTCTCTTGGGTTTCAAAACCCACAAAAGAGAAAACAAGAATTGTCTTGTCGTTGGGTAATTCTAAACTGTAGAATCCATTGATGTCTGTTTGAGTGCCTGTCAATGTTCCTTTGATCAGTACATTGACTCCCGGCATAGTGGCTCCTGATTGATCATAGACAGTGCCACTTACGTACTTGGCATCCACTTGAGATGCCAATATCAACGATAGAATAATTATTAGCTTTTTCATTTCAATAACTTTTGATTTGGTATTGAGATGCAAGGCCTTTTAAGATTCCATAAAAAACTCTTAGAAAAAATAAAAACCACTTTCCAGTAGGCTGAAAAGTGGTTTGATGCTGTAGGTATAAAATTCTTTTATTCCTCTTCCTTCAATAAATCAGCGAATTTCTTCTTCACCTTGTTGATCTTAGGTCTAGAAACAGCTACAATATATCCTTGATTAGGATTTTTTCTTTCAAAATCTTGATGGTACTCTTCTGCCATATAGAATGCATCTAGTTTACTCAACTTAGTAACGATGGGGCTAGAAAAAGTAGGTGCTAATTCTTTCATTTTCGACTCTGAAAGTTTCCTCTGCTCCTCATTATGATAAAAAATTTCACTACGATATTGAGCTCCTACATCAGGCCCTTGTCTGTTTAGTTGAGTGGGATCATGGGCAGTGAAGAAAATATCCAAAAGTGTTTCATAGCTAATAATTGATGGATCATAATATACTTGAACAGCTTCCGCGTGATTGGTATATCCTGAACTTACTTTTTTATAATCGGCATTTTTCGCATCTCCACCAGAGTAACCCGACACAGCTGAAATAACACCTTTTATTTGTTCAAAAGAAGCTTCTACACACCAGAAGCAACCGCCAGCAAAAGTGGCAGTATCTAACTTCTGATATTCGATGGATACTGGCTCTGCAGCAGCTGCTTTTTTGTTTCCTTGCGACTGGCAGCTTAGTAGAAAGAAGCCAGCAATAAATATTAATATTTTCATTTTGTTAATTCTAGCGTAAAAACTCATGATACGTACGGAATAAAACCGATTGTAGCTGTTTAATTGATTGAGTATGTAACACAGATTACACTTAAGATGTTTAGAATTCTATTCTATAACTCAAATTAGGGAAGAAACTCAACTGAGCTTCTGAAACAACTGCATTGCTTTCATGGCTATAGTATCTGAAGAATTCGTTCTCTCGTTGAGATACATTCTGAATATTCAACGCTAATACAGATGACATTTTCTCTTTATTTTTTCTATAAGTAACTCCTATATCCATTCGAAAATAGCCATCTAATTTGGTTTCATAGTTTTGGTCAAATCTAAATATTGTTCCATCACCATCGGCTTGAGATGCCGCTACATCTATTGGAGGTTGGCGTTTACCTCCCGCGAAAATTAGTTTTCCGTTTAATCCTAAGACGTTGTTTCCATTTTTACCAACTTT
>CAYGTD010000433.1:0-2591 GCA_964352725.1 uncultured Roseivirgaceae bacterium | reverse complement strand
ATAGATCTGAACTAGGGCTGTAGAGTCTGCTATGGTTTCTGCATCAACTGTCGTTTTCACCGAAATAGTATTGGAGTTGTCTGATACTTGATCATCTTGTGCAACTAGTCTAACTCTATAGTAGTAGGTAGTTTTAAAATCTAATGATGATACCGAGATACTAGTTGATGTATTTGCGTTGAAGTCCTCATATCCAGACAGGAAAGTAGAAAAGTCAACCTGATCAGACACATCAACACGATATTCCTTCACATCCAATCCTGTACTCCAATTGGCTTGAAAACTTGTGGGAGTAACGGCTGTAGCAGGTATTGCTAAAATATCTGTTGTAATGGTTAATTCATCTGTAGTAGCATCATTTCCAACATTTCCAGCTACATCTGTAGCAGTAGCGATTACATCATACACTGCATCTGTCAGATCTGGACCAATTGTACCCGCGCTCAATGTCCATGAACCATCGCCATTGTTAATTGATGAATAGGCCGTTCCATCTACTTCAATGCTAACAGTAGCGGTAACATCATCTACTGTTCCTGACAATTCAGGACTTCTAATGGAAGTTGCTATAGAATTAATAGTGATAGTTGGTGCTACATTGTCAATAGTCAATTCTCCTGCTGAAGCATCGGTTCCCACATTGCCAACTAGGTCAGTAGCAGTAACCGCTACATCATAAATCCCATCTGATAAAGAAGGTGAAATGGTCCCCGCTGATAAAGTCCATGTACCGTCTCCATTATTCGTCCCAGAATACACATTCCCAGCAATATCCACATCTAAAGTGATAGTTGGTTCATCTACGGATCCTGTTAGTTCTGGGCTTCCAGCGGAGGTTATAAGTGAATTTATGATAACATTTGGAGCTGTCGTATCAACGATTAGTTCATCTGTGGATCCATCTAATCCGATATTCCCTGCGATATCTGTGGCGGTTACCTCTACTTCATAAATTCCATCTGAAAGTGAAGGAGAGATTGTCCCTGCCGCTAAAGTCCATGTACTATCTGAAACTACAAATGCAGAATATGTATTGCCATCAAGTGTTATTTCAACGGTGGATGATGTGTCATTTACCGTTCCCGACAAAGCTGGACTTGTTACAATTGTAGCAAGGGCATCAATGGTAACAATGGGTGCAGTAATGTCATAGATTATTCTGAGTGTATCAGAAGAGGGTGTTGGGCTATTATCATCCAATGCATTAGCACTTCCAGAATAAATGAATACTTCTATCCAACCTTCGTTAAGCGAATCAAGGGATAGATTAAACGTCCCATCTCCATTGTCAGCTAAAGATCCAGGTTGTAATCTTCCATTTCCAAACACAGCGATATCAGTTTCATCAAAACCAACTACTTGCCGATCAAAACTCACTATAATATCAATAGGAGTTGCATTAGTTGTATCACCAGTAAGACTGGAAATCACCGGACCTCCAATGTTTACAATCTGAAATGTATCTGTCTCAATTAGACTCCATTCTCCAAAATCATTCAATGCCCTGACATGAATTCCATGTGTGCCGTTTGAGAATCCTGAGATATCTACAGAAGCCGATTCAGATACACTTACATCTGGCACGCTAACTGGAATACTTGTTGCATTGCCAAATCCAGGATCATCATCAATGAAATATTCCAATTGGACAATATTGGATTGAATATTTCCAATATTATCAACATAAATTAACCTCGATTCAATGGGTCCCCAGCTACCTCCTTCCGCACGTGCTCGCATGCCCAATACATGAAATCCAGCACTTAAAGCAGATGTATTTAATACTTCGTCGAGTGAGATAAGGTCATTTGCAGTAAAAGCACTCACTAGCGTTGCACTTCCTACTCCTGGATCTACATCAAAAAAGTATTCAATCTGATCTACGTTAATAATTCCACCACTGCTTGAAGGATCTACAAATATTAGTCTTGTTTCCGTTGTACCCCAGCTACCACCAACCGCCTTGGCGCGCATTCCTAGAGAATGAAAACCTAGTGAAAGTGTATTTGAAAGTAGCACTTGATCAGTATTAATCAAAGTAGATGCGGCGAATCCATCAATGATGGTAGCACTCCCTACCCCAGGATCTATATCAAAGAAATACTCTAAAGAATCAACCAAAACTGCATTCCCACTTTCTGATTGATCCACAAAAACCAATCTAGTCTCCGTCATCCCCCAGCTTTCACCTACTGCCTTTACGCGCATACCTAAGGAATGAAAGCCAAAAGAAAGACCATTTGAAACTAATATTTCATCAGAATTAAATAGTGTGGAGGCAGAAAAACCATCAATAATGGTTGCACTTCCCACTCCCGGATCAACATCAAAGAAGTATTCTAAAGAATCAACCAATATTGCATTTCCACTATCGGATTGATCTACAAATACCAATCTTGTTTCAGTCATTCCCCAACTTCCACCAACTGCTTTGACTCTCATTCCCAAAGAGTGGAAGCCAAAAGAAAGGGTATTGGAATTGATAATCTCCACAATCGAAATCACATTAGCTGAAGCGAAACTGTTCACTATTGTGGCACTGCCCACTCCTGGGTCAATATCAAAGAAATATTCGATCTCCTCAACTTCTA